>JBCDDJ010000226.1:0-10266 GCA_039180385.1 Cyanobacteria bacterium P01_G01_bin.38
TGCCACCTTCCAAAAGTCGATGTTTTGCGTGACCAATGCGGCGGTCGCAGGGCTGATGCCCCACCCAGCGGATACGACCGACCCACAAGAGCAGATAGAAAATCAAAAATACCTGGAAGGTTGGATGGACAAGCTGCTAACATCTCGCCTGGATGTGGTGCAAACAGCTTAAGAAAAATCTCCTGGCCCACGAGAATGGCTTTGACAGGCGGTCAATGATTTCGACAAGCTGAAAGTTTCGGCTGAGCTACGCTGATTAGCGCTAGGCTCAGGGTGTGCAGGTCTCTTTCCTCTCTCCGGTTCCCTAATCAATGCAAATCGCATCTACGCCAGAGTTCTCAATTGCCCAGAGTAATTTATCGTTACCCCCGACAGCCACCGCTGTGCTGAATATCAGCGGTATGAAATGCGCGGGCTGTGTACGCACTGTCGAAAATCGGCTCAATCAGTGTGATGGCGTCAGATCAGCCACCGTCAATCTGGTGACAGAAGTCGCCGCTGTCGAGTATGTGCCCGCGCAGGTAACGCCCGAATTGCTCGCTCAAACCGTCACAGCGGCAGGCTTTCCGACCCAGGCCAGAGACACCACTGCCTTCCAGGCGACCACAACAGATTGGGTCACCCGCAAAGCCGCCGAACAGCGTACTTACGTTAGACAGTTTGCGATCGCAACCCTCCTATTAATCCTGTCCACCATCGGCCATCTTAAACACTTTGGCTGGCTCAACATCCCCATTCTCAGCAGTATCAGCTTCCATGCGGGGCTGGCGACCCTCACCCTGGCCCTGCCCGCCCGTGAAATTCTCATGGATGGCTGGCAGGGTGCCCGACGCGGTGCCCCCAACATGAACACGCTGGTTAGCCTGGGGGCCCTAAGCGCCTATCTGACCAGTCTGGTGGCGCTGCTGCTGCCCGGTCTGGGGTGGGAGTGCTTTTTTGACGAGCCGGTGATGCTGCTGAGCTTTATCTTGCTCGGGCGCACCTTAGAAGAACGGGCCCGGTTTCGAGCCGCAAATGCGTTGCGATCGCTGATCAGCCTGCAACCCACCCTGGCCAGGCTGTTACCCACCTCGGAGCCCAGCGAGTCGGCCATCGAGATCCCAGTCGAACAGGTGCAGGTGGGGGAATGGTTGCAGGTACTCCCCAGCGAAAAAATGCCGGTGGACGGTGTGGTTGAGACCGGCCAAACCACCGTCGATGAGTCTATGCTAACGGGCGAGTCAATGCCCGCGACAAAGCAGCCGGGGGATATCGTCGCGGCAGGCACCCTCAATCAGTCAGGGGTGATCACCCTAAAGGTGACCCAAACCGGCGCAGACACCGTGCTCTCCCGCATGATCGCCCTGGTAGAAACCGCCCAAACCCGCAAGGCTCCCATCCAAGGGTTAGCGGATGTGATCTCTGGCTACTTTACCTATGGCGTCTTAGGGCTAGCGGCGCTGACCTTTTTGTTTTGGTACTTCATTGGCCTGCCGCTGTGGCCCGAGGTGATGCAGCCAGCCCTGGGTCACCTGCATAGCCATCACCAGATGACCCAGCTGTCTTCAACCTGGCTGGTGAGCCTCAAACTCGCTATCTCAGTGCTGGTGATTGCCTGCCCCTGCGCCCTGGGGTTAGCCACCCCTACCGCCATTTTGGTCGGTTCCGGCATTGGGGCTGAGCGAGGGCTGCTGATTCGCGGCGGCGACATCTTAGAAGAGGTCCACCACCTCGACACGGTGGTGTTTGATAAAACCGGCACCCTGACCGCAGGGCACCCCCAGGTCTCTGATTGCATCAGCCTTGGACCAGACAGTTTGGGGCAAGATTGGTCAGAGACCGACCTGATTCAACTCGCAGCCACAGTCGAGAGCGGTACCCATCACCCGCTGGCAGTGGCGATTCGTCAAGCAGCAGAAACCCAAGCTTTACCCCTGCTAAACGCAACTGAGTTTGAAACCAAAGCGGGATTTGGCACCGTCGCTAAGATTGATCATCAATGGGTTCGCCTGGGCAATCAAACCTGGCTGACCCAGGCCGGTATTTCCCTAGATGACACAGCCGTCCAAACTGCTCAAACCCTTGCTCAAGCAGGCAAAACCGTTGTTTATGTCGCCATTGACAATCAATTAGCCGGTCTCATTGCCGTGATCGATCCGCTTCGGGAGAATGCTCTAGAGACCGTCGAACGACTTCAGCAGATGGGGTTGGCGGTGCATATTTTGAGTGGGGACCGAAAGGCGGCAGCGGATGCGATCGCAGCCCAGCTCAACCTCCCCACCGAGCGGGTCCAGGCCGAGGTCACCCCCGAGGGCAAAGTCAGCGCCGTAGCTCAGCTCCAAACTACAGGCCATCGCGTCGGCTTCGTCGGCGACGGCATCAACGACGCCCCTGCCCTGGCCCAAGCGAATGTTGGCATCGCCCTCAACTCCGGCACCGAAGCCGCTATGGAAACCGCCGATATTGTGCTGATGCGTGACGCCCTCACCGATGTGGCAGAAGCCCTACACCTCAGCCGCGCCACATTTTACAAAATTCGTCAAAACCTGGCCTGGGCCTTTACCTACAACTTAGTATGCATTCCCCTGGCGGCGGGGGCCTTGCTGCCCATCGCAGGCATTTCCCTCAATCCGGGCTTTGCTGGTGGTTTCATGGCCTTTAGCTCAGTCAGTGTCGTCGTGAATTCGCTGCTGCTGCGCTGGCAGTTGCGGAAAGGTCGCGAATAAAAACATGGTTATTGCCACTGCCAAACGCCCCCAAGACGGTCACCTTCGCGCCATGCGTCAGGACATGATTGGCTATCTAGAAAATCTGTCCCAACAGGGCGATTTTCTCAAAATCCCGCTGGGGCTGGGCACGGGCTACTACCTCAACCATCCAGACGACATTCGTGAAGTGCTGGTACGCCGGGCTCAGTTCTTCCAGAAACCCTTCACGGTCAAATATACGGCTAAGGGGCTGTTTGGTGAGAATCTGTTTACCGCTGACGGGCGGCTGTGGGAAGTCGTGCGACAAACGTTGCAACCCGCCTTTCATTCTCAGCAAATCAGGGACCACGCCCAGATTATGATCCAGGCGACGACTGAGATGGTGGACCAGTGGCAACCAGGGCAGACCCTGGACCTTTGCCAGGCCATGATGGACCTGACCATGGGCATCACCAGCCAGGCTTTTTTTGGCGTAGACCTGCGCGATCATCCAGCCGCTCGGAACATCGTCCGGTTTATTGAGCTGTTTAACCAGCGGATTTCTGGGCTACCCGTTCCTAGCTGGCTCCCCTTACCTAGCACGCTAGAAATGAAGCGGATGCTGGCTGAAGCCAATCAGTTTTTCAGTGCCTTGATCGCTGAACGTCGAGCTTCTGCCACAACACACACCGATATTCTATCTATGCTGGTGAGCGCCCAGGCTGGGGATACTACCGGACTGCTCACCGAGCGCCAGGTCCAAAACGAAGTGATGAACCTGTTTGCAGCGGGTTACGAAGTGACCGCTAACTCCCTGGCCTTTGCGCTCTATCTGATTCACCAGCACCCCGCTGTAGAGGCTCGTCTCCGGTCAGAAATGGAGCAGGTGATTGGAGAGCAACTTATCAGGTTTGACGATCTGGCCCAGATGCCCTATCTGGAATGCGTCTTGAAGGAATCTATGCGGTTGCTGCCGGTCAATACTATCTTTGCTAGACAAAGCACTCAAACGGTCACCTGGACAGATCGCTCAATTCCCAAAAATGCG
This sequence comes from Cyanobacteria bacterium P01_G01_bin.38, assembly GCA_039180385.1. Classification (GTDB taxonomy): domain Bacteria; phylum Cyanobacteriota; class Cyanobacteriia; order Phormidesmidales; family Phormidesmidaceae; genus SIO4C1. The sequence continues at coordinate 3,715 of JBCDDJ010000226.1, forward strand.
GCCATCCTGATCTCCCCTTGGACGCTGCACCGCCGTGCCGACATTTTCGCCAACCCGCTAACCTTTGATCCTGAACGCTTTGCCAGCAGCGTCCGCAGTCAGATTCCCAAATTTGCCTATCTGCCCTTCTCCGGTGGCCCTCGCATTTGTATCGGCCAGGCCTTTGCCATGACCCAAATGCGCATTAACCTGGCGACGATTTTGCAACGCTATCGTTTGTCCACCGCCCCTGGCTATGCGCTTAGGCCCTATTTCAGCTTTAATACACGCCCTAAAGATGGCCTGCCGATGTTGATTGAGAAGGTCTAGGCGGACGTGGGGTCGCGGGCGGTAATATCCCCCTGCTTCCCGTGTTCCCTCTCTATCTATCTCCCACTCCCCCTTACAATGAGAACCGAAACACTGGGCAGGCAAACCATTGGGTGCATTTCACGGGGTGCGATCGCTAATTCCGAAACTGGACACTCGGGTTTGGATTTTAGCAGCGGGGCGGTTGCTTTCCCAAATCGGGATTGGGTTTACGCTCTTTTACGCGCCGATCTTTTTTGTAAATCAGGTGGGGCTTTCGGCCACTGCTGTGGGGTTGGGTCTAGGCTGTCAGTCGCTCTCAGGGCTGGTCGGTCGCTTTTTAGGCGGGTCGATGGCTGACTCAACCCAGTGGGGGCGACGACGCACCTTACTGCTGTCGGCGGCGATCTCAGTGCTGGCAGATGGGGTCTTTGTGATCACTAATAACTTCACTGTCTTTGTGATTGGTAACTTACTTATGGGGCTAGGGGTAGGGCTTTACTGGCCTGCGACCGAGGCAGCGGTAGCCGACATCACCCACGCTGACAGTCGCAACGAAGCGTTTGCGACCGTTCGCTTAGCCGATAGCCTGGGGCTGGGCATGGGGGTCGTGCTGGGCGGGGCGCTGATTGCCGCGACAGGTGCCTACCGCGCCCTATTTGTGATTGATGGGGTGACCTTTGCGCTGTTTTTTGGCATCGTGGCAGTTGCGATCGCAGAAACCCTGCCCGACAATGCTACTGCCAGCAACTTTTGGTCAGGCTGGGGAGCAGCCCTGCGCGATCGCACGCTGCTTATTTTTGTCGCAGTGAATATTCTTTTCACCACCTACCTGGCCCAGATACAAAGCACGCTGCCGGTTTATCTCAACCGCTTTGGCACCGTCGGTGACACCTCCGGTTTCCCAGAATCAGTGCTGAGCGGCTTATTTACCTGGCATGTTGCCCTTGCGGCCATTTGCCAACTGCCCATGGCCAGGCTACTAAGAAAAGTCAGCCAAGCCCGTGCCTTGATCCTCTCTGTAGGATTGTGGGCCACAGGCTTTGTGGGTATCTACGGAGCGGGAACGGCGGAGACTGGGGCTATTGCAGTCTCTGCAATGGCGCTCGGCATTTTGGCCCTAGCGACCGTGGCCTATACGCCGGTAGCCTCGACCCTGGTGGTACAACTTGCGCCCCAGGATCTGCGAGGGGTTTATCTGTCGGTCAACTCCATGTGCTGGGCCATCGGCTATCTAATTGGGCCGCCCCTGGGGGGATGGGCCCTTGATCAGCCTAGTCTGATTGCCCATGGCTTCTGGCTCGGGTTGGCCATCTGTGCCCTGCCTGGCATGGTGATTTTGCGGATACTCGGCAAGCAAACTCCCAAAAGCCTAACGACGTGACTGCAGCTTCCGATAAACGGCTTTGATATCTACATCGTGGTGGGCCAGGGCCACCAGCGTGTGATAGAGCAAATCAGCCACTTCTCCAGCAATCTCGTCCGGTTCGTCGTCTTTGCAGGCCATGACGACCTCTGCTGCTTCTTCGCCAATTTTTTTGAGAATTTTGTTATCGCCCCCGGCAAAAAGAGTGTTGGTGTAAGAGTCAGGTTTGGGGTTGGCTTTGCGATCGCAAATCACCCCGTACACCTGCGATAGGGTATCCGCAGGGGGCGGCACAATCCCCCGATCGACCTGATGAAAGCAGCTTCGCTCCCCCGTATGGCAGGCGATACCGCCCATCTGCTCTACCATCACCAGCAGTGCATCACTGTCACAGTCATAGCGAATCGCTTTGACCTTTTGCAGATGCCCCGAGGTCGCCCCCTTGTGCCACAGCTCAGACCGCGACCGGCTCCAGTACCAGGTTTCACCCGTTTCCAGGGTTTTTTGTAGCGACTCCCGGTTCATCCAAGCCATCATCAGCACCGTGCCATCAAGGTAATCTTGTGCGATCGCAGGCACCAACCCTTGATCGTTATAACGAATGTCATCGACAGGAATCGCATTGGTAAAGGCGGAAGATATCGTCATCATGGAAAGGCGAAGGGCAAAAGGCGAAGGGCAAAAGGCGAAAGAGTTCTACCTTTTCACTTTCTAATCATTTCATAATGCCGATACCATGTGACTGCATGATGGGCTCATGTTTCCAAATCTCATTACCCCATCTCCCCCATCTCCCCCTTCGCCCTACCCCCAATCGCTACATTCCGTAACATCTCTCAACAACAACCAGACCAAGGGATAGGATTAAAAATACTGTGAATTGATCAGGCAATTGTGCCACTGACCCAGACATCAATCGAGGATCTTCAGGAAGGAGCGCGCTTTGGTTAGCACCACATCTTTAAAGACGACAAAATCAGCAGAAATTTTTTCAGCAGCCCGCAATCTCATGCCAGGGGGAGTTAGCTCTCCGGTGCGGGCGTTTAAGTCAGTGGGCGGACAGCCCATTGTCTTTGATCGAGTCAAAGGAGCCTACATCTGGGATGTCGATGAAAACCAATACATCGACTATGTCGGCACTTGGGGACCTGCCATCTGCGGCCATGCCCACCCAGAAGTCCTACAAGCCCTCACCGCTGCGTTAGAAAAAGGCACCAGCTTTGGCGCACCCTGCTACCTCGAAAACGTGCTGGCTGAAATGGTGATTGATGCCGTTCCCAGCATTGAGATGGTGCGCTTTGTCAACTCCGGCACCGAAGCCTGTATGGCCGTCCTACGGTTGATGCGGGCCTACACCGGGCGAGACAAGGTGATCAAGTTCGAAGGCTGCTACCACGGCCATGCCGACATGTTTTTAGTCAAGGCAGGCTCCGGGGTCGCTACCCTGGGTTTGCCAGACTCCCCCGGTGTTCCTAAAGCCGCCACTAGCAGTACCCTCAATGCCCCCTACAACGATCTAGAAGCCGTCAAAAAGCTATTTGCCGACAACCCCGACGAAATCTCAGGCGTCATCCTAGAGCCTGTGGTCGGCAACTCCGGGTTCATCACCCCCGATGCGGGCTTCCTAGAAGGCCTGCGCGAAATCACCCGTGAGAACGGTGCGCTGCTAGTCTTTGACGAGGTCATGACTGGCTTCCGCATTTCCTATGGCGGTGCCCAGGCCAAATTTGGGGTTACCCCAGACCTAACCACCCTCGGTAAAATTATCGGCGGTGGCCTACCCGTCGGAGCCTACGGGGGGCGCAAAGAAATTATGGAGATGATCGCCCCAGCGGGGCCGGTTTATCAAGCCGGTACCTTATCGGGCAACCCCCTCGCCATGACCGCAGGCATCAAGACCCTAGAAATTTTGCGTCGCCCCGGTAGCTATGATCAGCTAGAAACGGTCACCAAAAAGCTGATCGATGGACTCCTCACCATTGCCCGTGAAGCAGGCCATACTGTCTGTGGTGGCAACATCAGCGCCATGTTCGGCATGTTCTTTGCCGCAGGCCCCGTCCACAATTATGATCACGCCAAGACCTCTGACCTCGAGAAGTTTAGCCGCTTTCATCGAGGCATGTTAGAGCACGGTGTTTATCTTGCCCCGTCACAGTTTGAGGCCGGCTTTACGTCACTGGCCCACACCGACGAGGATATTGAGAATACGCTAGCAGCGGCCCGGACGGTGCTGAGCGGACTATAAGTGCTTAACACCATGCAAGACGACGAGCTGACCCTTTTAGAAACCGAAATCGGCTTAGACAAGCCCGTGGATCCGCTCGATCAAATCGCCATACCGGGGGACGAACCGGAGGGGCCTCAGTACCAGCCAGAGGAAATGCTGCCACTGCTATTTTCTCCGGACGTCCAACAGCGGACGCTGGCTGCCCGCGCCTTCTGCGAAATGGAAGATGAAAGGGCGATTCCACGCTTGATCAACTTACTCAAAGATAGCTGCCCGCTAGTCAGAGTCAGTGCAGCTTATGCGCTGGGGCGCAACCCCAGCGAGATGGCCGTTGATCCCCTGATTGAGCAACTTAGTAAAGACTGGAATGGCTATGCTCGCAAGGGCATGGTCTGGGCATTGGGTAACTGTCGCGATGCAAGAGCAGTCGAGCCCCTCGTAGAGGCAATCCGCACCGACATTGCAGCGGTGCGCCTCTGGGCAGCCAGTGCCCTCGCACAAACCGGGCAGGTCAGCTTTGAAGCCATGATTAAGGCCATCCCGCCTCTGGTCAAAACCATGCGTCGGGATACCGTTGCCGCCGTACGCAGCAACTGCGCCTGGGCTATTGGGCAACTCTGCAAAGAGCTGCCCTCCAATGTGGTTTACGCCACCGCCATCGACGCCCTGATCGAGACTTTTGCCGACGATGAGGACCTGGGGGTTCGCGAAGATGCCCGCACGGCTATTTTAAGCGTCGGCGACTCCCGTGGCCTGCAAGTGATCGAAGAAATCGAGCAAGACGGCTTTTTTTAGGATAGAGGCAAACTACCCGACAGATAACTCCATAACAATCCCACTGCGGGGAGGCAGCATCAGTAAAAGACGACTTGCACTCAGTATTGATTTCCCGGGTCCATATAAGGATTGGGCACTATCGAAGTTGCCTAACGCTTCTAGAGAATGGGTCTCTTGATAGGCAACATCGCCCACATTAACAGCAACCAAAAGGGTCTGAGATTCAAGCTGTCGGATGAATCCATAAACAGAACCGTCGGTTAAAACAGTTTGATAGCGACCTGTGCGCAGGGCTGGATGCTGGTGGCGTAACCGGATCAATGACTGATGGCACTTGAGAATATCGTGATCCCACTGGTCTGGGCTCGGAAAGCTACGCCGACAATCTGGATCTAGACCACCCCCCAGCGCTACTTCATCCCCATAGTAAATAGAGGGCGCACCTGGAAAGGTCATCAACAAAAGCGTGGCTAGCTCAACACTCGAGCGAGCAAATGCCTTGGCTTCTAAAAATTTCTCGCTGTCAGGCTCCAAGCCATCGGGTTCACCGCCCGCAATTGTCCATAGGCGAGCTGTATCATGGCTCGCTAAGAGATTGAGCTGGGCGAGTTGGATCTCCCAATCATATAGACCCAAAAGAGACTGAATTTTCTCACCATAACCTGCTGCATCTAACGCTGGATAAGGCCTATAAGGTGGAATCTCCACCTGTTCCATGAGAATGCGATCGCCCACCACAAAGGCCAGCACGGCTTCAGTGAACAAATAGTTCATCACGCCATCAAATTGTTTGCCATCTAGCCATTGGCGGGCATCTTCCCAAATCTCTCCGACGATATAAGCCTCAGGATTAATCGCTTTCACCCGATCTCGAAACTCTTCCCAGAAGCCTGGTACCTTCACTTCATTCGGCACATCTAGCCGCCAGCCATCAATGCCAAACCGGAGCCAGTATTCGGCTACCCGCATAATGTATTCTCGAACCGCCGGATTTTTGTGATTAAACTGGGGCAGCGCCCGGTTATCGACCCACCCCGCATAGTTAGCTGGCAAACGTCCATCGTAGGCAGACACTGGCCAACCCGTCACTGTAAACCAATTAAGCCAGGGGGAGTGAGGACCATTCTCAAGGATGTCGTTAAAAAAGAAAAACCCTCGACTCGCATGGTTAAAAACACCGTCCAGAACAACCTTGAGACCTTTATGATGGGCCACGTCCAGTAAATCTCGCAAAGCCTCGTTGCCCCCTAGGAGAGGGTCTACCTGGTAATAGTCGTGGGTATGGTAGCGATGATTGCAAGCTGACTGAAAGATCGGGGTCAGGTACAGCGCCGTTATCCCAAAATCTTTGATGGTATCGAGATACTCAACAATGCCCCATAAATCTCCCCCTTTATATCCCTGGGATGTCGGCGGTGAGTCCCAATCTTCCAGTTGGGCGATCATGGCGGGGGGGAGAGTATGCTGCTGAGTGCGGGCAAAGCGATCAGGAAAAATTTGATAAAAAACTGCATGTTTTACCCAATCGGGCGTATTCACAAACATAGGTAGATATCACTCTTAAGGCCAAATTTCTTGAATGCTAGACAAAACCTACCAACATCCGTATAGCTGATGTAGTCTACCATGGCTGCCTAAGTCAAACCGTTTTCCACAGGGTTTGACAGCCTGTCAAACCCTGCGAATCCGCCTCCCTCTAAGGTCATTCAACGCTCTGCTCGTGGCATCTTACTGTCAGCATATTTGGACAGCCGCTTAGGCAAGTCCAACTTGCGTCTCCTCGCTACAATGGGTCAACTTCCGAGGGAGAGTGCCATGACCTCAAAACCTGCTTTAGAAAAAATGTTGGGGTTTATCGACACCTATCAGCAACAGCGATCGCAACTGTCTTCAA
>JBCDDJ010000227.1:0-10260 GCA_039180385.1 Cyanobacteria bacterium P01_G01_bin.38
AGCTGATTGACTGACAAAAGTTCTGAAATCTACGATTTAGGGTGTTTCGGCTAGCGACTGGAAGTCGCGCCTACCGATACAAAGTCCGCCTACGCGGACTCTCTGTAACTCAGATATGTTACAGGTTCTAGAAACCTGCGCAGGCAGGTTTTGTAATCCTCAGGCGCGGTTTTAACCGCCCGCCGCGAAAGTTTTGTCAGTCAACCAGGGTCGTGAGTGTTGACAATATTGTTAAACTGGTTGACGCAATTACACAATTGCTCAATGTATTGATTTGGCCAGCAGTGATTTTATTCATCTTGATCCGTTTTGGTCGAGACTTGCGTCAATTTTTCTCAGGTTTGGGTGAGTTGACGCTTAAAGGGGCTGGATTTGAAGCTTCTCTAAAGAAGAAGCAAGCCGAAGTTACTGCAGCTTTGGCAGCAGCAGCGGCATCTCGAACTGAAGCAAATATGACTCGTGAGGATGCTGTACAAGAGGCAAGAATTGCTGCAGATGTCGTTGCTGAAGCTGTTACTCCTAGAGTTGTAAGGCAAGCAAGTAGATCCAGTATTTTATGGGTGGATGATCGCCCAAATAATACTGTTTATGAGCGTCGAGCACTTGAGGCATTGGGAATTAGCTTTGTGTTGGCGACATCGACAGACGAAGCGCTTAAGTATATATCTCGTAGGCGTTTTGATGTGATTCTTTCTGACATGGGACGACCGCCTGATCCTCGGGCTGGTTATACACTTCTTGATAAGCTTCGAGCTGCTGGAGATAAAACACCATTTATTATTTACGCTAGTTCACGAGCTCCAGAGCATGTTGCTGAATCACGTCAGCATGGTGCTATTGGATGTACAAATAATGCAAATGAATTATTTGAAATGGTTTTACTTGCTCTGGGGCGAGCCGCATAATAACCTTGGTGCAGCGGATTGACGAGAATTGTTTTTAGGGCTGCTACAGGCTTTGATAACTGCTGACTACGAAAGTTATTCTATGCTTTTGACAAGACTCGATTCCCTTGTAATTCAACCAACTTGGCTATTGATTTTTCTACCGATAGCACCAGGGATACTAATTCATTAGTAAGCTATTCATACTCATTTCCCTTAAGTATTGGGGTTCCCCATCGCCTCATTTAATTCCTTCAAAATAGTATCCTTAAGATATGTAACACATGTCTCCCTCTGGATTAGTCAATGAATTTGATAATTATGCTCAAGCTGCTTTTGACCCTGTCGGTGGTGAGTTTAGTCGCTTATTTGATCACCGCTCGCCGCTATAAGTCGTCTGACTCGGTCGCTAATGCCTACGACCAGTGGACCGATGACGGCATTTTAGAGTACTACTGGGGCGAGCACATCCACCTGGGGCATTACGGTTCGCCACCACGACAGAAAGATTTCTTGCAGGCGAAAGTTGATTTTGTCCATGAGATGGTGAAGTGGGGCGGTTTAGACAAACTGCCTCAGGGCACGACTCTTTTAGATGTGGGCTGCGGCATTGGCGGCAGCAGCCGCATCCTGGCGCGGGATTATAGCTTTGATGTGACGGGGGTGACCATCAGCCCGCAGCAGGTGCAACGGGCTCAGGATCTAACCCCTGAGAGGGTGAGTGCCAAGTTTCAGGTTGACGACGCCATGGCACTGTCTTTCCCCGATGCAAGCTTTGATGTGGTGTGGTCGGTCGAGGCGGGGCCACACATGCCCGACAAGGCTGTGTTTGCTAGGGAGCTGATGCGAGTCATCAAGCCCGGTGGCGTGCTGGTACTTGCCGATTGGAATCAGCGGGACGATCGTCGCATTCCTTTAAATTTTTGGGAAAAGCCGGTCATGACCCAGCTGCTCGATCAGTGGTCTCACCCTGAGTTCTCAAGTATTGAGGGCTTTTCTGAACGATTAGAAGAGACTGGCTTAGTCGAGGGAACCGTGGTGACAGCTGATTGGTCAAAAGAGACGTTGCCGTCCTGGCTAGACACCATCTGGCAGGGGATTGTGCGACCACAGGGATGGTTGCAGTTTGGAGTATCTGGGTTTGTTAAATCGGTGCGAGAAGTGCCGACGATATTGTTGATGCGATTGGCCTTTGGCAGCGGGCTTTGTCGATTTGGCATGTTTCGGGCTCAGCGGGGTAATGGGTTGCCACCAAAGGCAGAGGCCGCTTTTCCGGAAACTGTCGAGGTTTAGTGAAAGTACCCTCGGGGGTCATGCTGCGTCTCTGACCGAGTCCTTAGAGTGGAATCAGGAGTGAATACCTCAACAGTTTCTCAGAGGCACTCTTCTTTAAGCACTTTTTCAGGAACAGTTCATGACCCGCAACGTATTGAGATGGCGCAATATATTCGCCATCGTCCCCATATTGCTGCTGCCCCTTATCTTATTAACTGCATTGACAGTCGTTGCCCCGGCGGCAAATGCAGAGCAGCTCTATGACCTCCCCTTTAAGGGTGAAGATCTACGACCGGGGGAGCGCTACTCTCGGGGTAAGCGTATTCATACGCCAGATCCTAACCATGTTCAACACTGGGGTTACGATCTCGGTGCCAATCGATGGGACAGCAAAAATGATCGGTGGACCTCTGTGTTTGGTAGCCCCACCGATCATTGGAATGATCCGAAGAACACAAACTATGTGGTTTACGGTAAGCCAGTGTATGCGATCGCAGATGGCGTCGTCACCAAATGCTGGCGCAATGCCCCAGACAACCCCCGTCCTAAGCTACCCAGCGAAAGTAAGAACGACATTGAATTTAGCGATCGCGAATGGCTGCACCCAGAATTTCGCAATAACAGAATGGCCTTTGGCGGTAACTTTCTACAGATGACACTCTCTGACGGATCTTCTGTCCGCTATTCCCACATGGTGCCCGGCTCGATACCGACAAATCTTTGCCCCCATAACGACGCGCTCTGGTCTGCTCCAGGGCGTAGCGAAGAAACCGAAGTACCCGAGACTCAACAAGCCACTGTCCAGCGAGGGCAGCTGCTCGGCAAAGTGGGCAACAATGGCAACTCCACTGGCCCCCACCTGCATTTTCATCGAGAGAAAGACGGCAAACCCTCAAAGATTGAGTTTCGCCGTGGCCTGGCTACCCCAGTGACCGGCGATCAGGCCAATATTGATAACTGGAAGCGCTTTGCAGGCGACCAAATTTCACCGGGGCCAACCCTGATCTGGCCACCGCGCACCGTCGGACAAGAATATGCCCGTCATCGCTTTCCCGAGAAAGACTTTGGCCGCATGTACGATCACCTGGCGGATTCTGGCTACTGGCCCAAGTGGATCGATGGTTACTCTGTGAATGGCAAAGTCTTTTACAACTTTGTCTGGACCAAAGCCCCCGGTCAATGGCGCGGCTATTTTGGGCAAACCTCAGCGCAGTATCAAAAACGCATCAATGATGCCAAACGGGATGGCTTTGCCCCCGTCTTTGTTGAGAGCTATTTAAGAAATGGCCAAACCCGCTATGCCGTTGTCTTTCAGAAAGGAAAAGCCGGTCAATGGCGCGCCCGGCACAACCTCACGGTCGCTCAACATCAGGTAGTGCTAGACCAGGCAAAACAAGATGGGTTGAAGCCGGTGAATGTTTCTGTCGTCTCAGTTAACGGTCAGCGGCGGTATACGGTGCTCTATCGGTCTGACTCGATTGGCTCCTGGCAGTTAAAGTCGCAGATCCTAGAAAGTGACTATCAGCGAATCTTTGATGAGAACAAGCAGGCAGGGCGCAGGCCAATTTACCTCAATGCCTATGTCCATGATGGGCGTCCCTATCTGGCTGCGATTTTCTCATCAAAGCCTAAGGGCGCTGCCAGTGCGCGGCATCGCCTATCCTCAAGCGGATATCAATCTGCTTATAGTTCGGCAACCCGAAAGGGGCTGTTGACCCAAGCAGTCACCAGCTTTGATGGGGCCAGGACACAGCATCGCTATGCCGCAGTTTGGAATGCTCCATAAAAGAGTTCGATGGGGTTCAGGTGGGCTTTTCCCTCATCTCAACCCCACGAGCGGATCAATGGCTCACAATCTGCTGAGCAAACCACTGGGCAGCACTGCCGTTTGTTTCTTCTGACAACCGTTCGAATGTTTTCTCAACCAGCTTAATCTTGAGTCCGCTTAGCGCATGTGAAATCTCGCACTGGTGATATCTGCCATCCGCCTGCAACAGAAAAGCCATTACCCGCGCTCCGCGCACATCGATCACCCAGTACTCAGGAATCTCAAGGGCTGCGTAGATCTCTTTCTTCTCATCTAAATCACTGGCCAGGGTGGTGTCGCCAACTTCACAAACTAAATTGGGGACCCGCCATTGCCGCAAATTAACTCGACGAGGCTCACCTGGCTGCCATCGGGGCGAACCGTCACCGATATAGAGCACTTCATCTGGGGAACCTGCACGCTGCTCAGGTTTTTCCAAAATGCAGCCGCCTAAAGCATCAAAAACGATACCGGGTTGATGGGTAAACCAGGCGAAAAAGAGCATGGTCAAAAGCTCACGGCACCTGGCATGATCAACCCCTTCCCAACTCATGTCGATAAATAAATAACCTTGATTGAAATAAATCCGAAAATGTTCTGCCGTTGCATTTTCGCAAGCTGCTGCATTTTCGAAAGCTATTTTGTAATCATCCCAAGTCGCCGGTATCCACTGAGGTGTCTCCTGGGGGGATTGTCGAGCTGAAAGATTAGTGAGCGTAACCATAGGCACAGCGACATGCTATTTGTCTAGCCTAACAGATGCAGCAGCTACCGATTAGATTTGCTGGCAACCCGATCAAAACGATAGTGCAACCTCAGTGCCGTCAGTCCTCCAATCTCGTCACGATACTTCTCATTGAGAATTCATAACGCTATCAGTTTTAAGGCGATCTTTCCTGATACCGTTGGCCTACTGAAACGCTAAAAGACCTATGAATCGCCAATCTGACCTCGCGACTCCACAGCCATGGTGGCAAACGGGGGTCATCTACCAAATCTATCCCCTGACCTTTGCTGATAGCACTGGTAATGGCACGGGCGACTTGCAGGGTATCATCCGCCGTCTGGACTATCTTAACGACGGTAACCCTAAAAGCGAGACCGCCCTTGGCATCGATGCGATTTGGCTTTCGCCGATTAACAAATCGCCCATGGTCGATAATGGCTACGATGTCAGCGACTATACTGACGTATGTGGCACGTTTGGTACCCTTGAAGACTTTGAAACGCTGCTGGCGGAGGCCCATAAACGGGGCATCAAGGTGATCATGGATTTGGTGATTAACCATACCTCGAACCAGCATAGTTGGTTTATCGAATCGACCGCCAGCCGCGACAACCCCAAACAGGACTGGTATATCTGGCAAGATCCGTATCCGAATGGCGGATATCCTAACAACTGGCGATCTTACTTTGGGGGCGAGGGATGGACCTACTGCGCTGAGCGAGAACAGTATTATTTCCACACGTTTAACAAAAACCAGCCCGACCTGAACTGGCGCAATCCAGCGGTGCGTGACGCTATCTACAGTATGATTCGGTTTTGGCTGGATAAGGGGGTAGACGGCTTTCGGTTAGATGCGTCCAGCGTCTACAGCAAAGATCGGTTTTTTCGCGATAACCCGGCTAAATTTGACGGCACCGACAAAAATGAGTACAACAATTACCACCACCTCTATGACAAAAATTTGCCCGAAAATCACCAGATTATCCGGGAGATTCGGCAAATCATAGACGCCTATGATGAGCGGGTGCTGATCGGTGAAACCTTTATCGATAGCTCGATGTATGAGTCTACTATTTTCTACGGGGCTCACCAGAACGAACTACACCTCCCCTTTGACTTTGAGTTTCCGTTTAGCCCGTGGTACCCGAGCTACCTGCAGCGCAAAATCGAGAAGAAAGAAAGGTTATTGTCTCCTGAAGACTGGCCGACATACTTCTTAGACAACCACGATATTCCGCGCCACCTGTCGCGCTGGGTTGAGTGTAGCCTGTGTACAAATCCTGATGCGATCGCAAAAGCCGCGGCCACCCTTTTATTAACCGTGCGGGGCACCCCTGTGCTCTACTACGGCCAGGAGCTAGGAATGCTCAACAACACTGATATTCCCCCTGAGAAACGACGCGATCATGCCATTGCAGCCAACCCAGAGGAAGCCTCCCCTGAGGTGCGAGACGGGGCGCGGACCCCCATGCAGTGGGATGCTTCGCCCCATGCCGGCTTTAGCTTTGGCCAAGATGTTGAGCCCTGGCTACCAGTGCATGAGAATTACACCAGCGTCAATGTGGCCACTGCCCTGGGGGATGACCAGTCAATTCTCAACTTTTATCGTCGGTTGATACAACTGCGCAAACAATACGAGGCTCTACAGCGGGGGCGCTGGCGGAGCTTAATCCATTATCCCAATGAATGTCTGGCCTACGTGAGAGAGACTGACTACGAAAGAATTTTAGTCTTGATTAATTTTGGCTATGAACAACCGGCTAACATTGATCATCCGGGCGACCCCCATGGGTGGACAGTGCTGCTGTCCACCCGGTTTGAATCTGGCAAGGGGGTCGATGTGCCTGAAACGCTAGCGGCTTTTGAGATTTCTATTTTGCATAGAACGTTGTAAGACCCAGGCGGCAGCAGCTCTTAGCTACCCATCCTTTGGACTCGTCTGCTTAGGGTTCAAAATTAAATGAGTTCTTAAGTTTGAATTCTAAGGTTTAAGTTGTGCGCCTAATTCAACGCTCAAAACTTAGAACTCAAAACGGGTTGACTCCTGGCCTTTTGTTAAGGTCGTAGATTTTGTGACAGCTTTGGCAAACTGACCGAAATCATACAGCGTATATTTGAAGCTCTTGATATGCTTATCTCAGTTCAGCGTAAATCTGCCCAAGGCATGACCCAATCTACGCTTATTCAACACTATGAAGTCATTAAGGTGCTTAGCCAACAGCCCTTAGAGACGGTTTATCTGGTGAATGACTCACAGGCTACCCATCGAGCCCGATGTGTGTTGTATGCGTTTGCCTGCCCCTACGCCAACCTGGTTAAACACTTTGAGCGTGCAGCGCGGGAGCTGCGACAGCTGGGAGAGCATGCTCATATACCCCAGGTGCTGGCTTTTTGGCACGAAGCTGGCAAGTTTTATGTGGTGAGAGAATGGGTCGAAGGGCACCGCCTATCGGAGGAGATTACGCCGAATAAACGCCTCAGCGAAAGCTATGTGATTAAGCTATTGCAGGATGCGCTGGAGATTCTCACCTTTGTCCATAAACACCGTTATGCGCATCAAAATCTACAACCTAGCAGTTTGATCCGACAAAACTCAACAGGGAAACTCTTTTTGTCTGATTTTGGGGCGATTCGTCGCTTGAGCGCCAGCAAAATTAGCGCTGAGGGCCAGCTGACGAGCCCCGTTGTGGCGGGCAACCCAGACTATATTGCCCCTGAGCAGCAGTACGGTGAGCCAGTGTTGGCTAGCGATTTGTATAGTTTGGGGCTGATTGCGATCGCAGCCCTCACCGGCCAATCCCCCAGCAATTTGCCCCGGGACCCCGTCAGTGCCCAGGTGCGGTGGCGCGAGCGCGTTACCGCCAGCCAGAGTTTGATCACCTTCCTTGATCGTTTGCTTCAGCCCGAGCCCAGCGCCCGCTTTCCCACTGCCAGAGCTGCCTGGGAGTCCCTCGGCGTCATGCACACTAAACTCAGGGTTGCCAACGATAGCAAAATGGCCACAGTGCCGGTCGCGCCTGGTCGGCGACGACGGGCTGTCTCCCAAAGCCCATCCCAATCAACCCAATCCCCGACCCGCTCATTGACGATTCCCCCTCGCTATTTGAGGCGACTTTTCATTGGGTCGCTCCTGGGCCTATTGACCCTGGGGATTAGCGTCAAATCCTTCCAATGGGGCAGCTACCAAATTTTCCTGATGCAACAAAAGGTTCAGGATTGGCAATCGTCCTTACCCTCCTTTTCCTTACCCTCCCTCTCGCTACCCAGGCGACAGGGGTATCCCGAAGCCTCAGCTAAAGACCTGACCAACCTCCTCGAAGACGGCAGCATTCAACTGCAACCCAGTGCTGCTAAAGCCTTTTGGCAAATGGCCAGTGCCGCAAAGGCAGACGGGGTGAGGCTATATCCTCTATCGGGCTACCTGTCTCACCAGGCATTGCGAGAGCGATCCAGCGATGCTGACTGGTTACGCGCCAGCGACTACCCCACCGGCTACGCCGTTGACATTGCTGATTTAGATGCCGCCGAAACCACCGATCGCCATCCCAGCTTTGGGCAAACCCGCGCCTTTCAATGGCTTCAGCAAAACGCGGCCAGCTATGACTTTGAGCTTTCCTTTCCCCAGGCAGAGGGGGCCAACTATGAACCCTGGCACTGGCGCTACGTCGGCGATGAGGAAAGCGCCAGGTTGTTTAGGGGTAAATAGCTCAAACCCTATGCGGTATCGGCAGTCAATCAGGTGAAGGTTACTCCACCGCTAAGGAAACTCGTTTGCCGCCAATGCTGCGTAAGTCAGCCAGCATTTTTGAGACATCGCTGTAGGGCAAACTGCGATCGGCTTTGAGCATCAGGGTGCCGTCGGGGTTTTCGCTAAAGTAGGTGCGGATGACCTCAGACAGTGCCTGGAGATCGGTGGGTTCATTCTCAAGGAGCATTTGGCCATCGCTGGTCAGGCCTAATACCAATGGCTCAGCTTTATCCACCAGCTCCTCGTCGGTGCCAGCGACCTCTGACGGTAGGTCTACCCCAAAGATTTGGATGCCGCTGAGGCTCATGGAGATAATCACAAAAAAGGTCAGCACCGTCATTAGCACGTCCATCATTGGGACGAGATTGACCTCTGGGATTTTGGATGGGGGGCGACGGTTGCGGAGGGACATGGGTAGTGGGTGGTGGGTGCAGGGCTCAGGGCGAAAGGGACAGGGCGAAAGGGACAGGGCGAAAGGGATAGGGGAGCAGGGGGGATGGGGGAGATGGGGATGGGGAAAGAGTTAAATTATTCTTCTTCTAAAGCTAGGGAAACGCGGTCGCCGCCGACTTCGCGCATGGAGCCGAGGAACTGCATGACGTTTTCATAGGCCAGGGTTTCGTTGGGGACGAGGTAAACGGTGTTTTTAGGATTTTGGGCGAGATAGGTCTCGATACGGGCGGCCAATTCTTCTTGGGCGATGGGATCGCCGTTTAGCAGCATTTGCTCGCTAGCGTCGAGTTCAACGATGAACAGGTCTTGGATTGAATTAACTTGGGGTTCGCTATCCTCATCTTGCTTGGGAGGTAGCTCGACTTCGATCAGGTCTTCGTTGCCCAGCGACACCGTAACCACGACGAAAAAGGCCAAGACTCCCATCATCACTGTCAGCATGGGGACGAGGTCGATTGTGGGGATTTCGCTAGTAGGGCGTTTGGTTCGCATGGGCAGAGGGGGAAAGGCGAAAGGGGAAGGGCGAAAGGTGCGATGAGTAGTGGATAGTGAGCGGTGGGTAACAAGAGGGTCAATATCGGGCAGATTCAACCGGTGGTTCGAAGACCTCTGTTTGGCCTCGGCCATCGGCGGCTAGCAGGGCGGGCTCATACCAATATTGTCGATAAATCAGCTCTAACTCATTCCCGGCTTCAGAGAAGTAATCGGTCTGCTGGGTTTGCAGGGTGACCATGATCCGCAGCACCAGCAGGGCCATGATCGCCACTATCATGCCGGCTGCTGTGGTGATCAACGCCTCACCGATACCGACTGCGGCTTGACCGGCTTCTTCGCCGCCGCCGCCGCCAATGTCGAGGCTGTAAAAGGTGCCAATCAGACCGGTAACCGTACCCAGTAGCCCGAGTAGGGGCGAAATCGCCACAATCGTCTCTAGCAGCTTGTCGCCCTTACGCATTTTGACAAATTCTTTATCGGCGGCGTTTTCCATCGCCAGTCGAAAGGTTTCGGGGGAGGCGTTGCGCAGCCTTAGGGGGGCGTAGAGAAAGCGGCCGATGGGGGTGTCTCGGTGCTGGGTTGCGATCGCAGCCGCCTCATCCAAACTCTGTCGGGCCGCATTCAGCACCCCATCCACCACTGTGGCCTCTCGCTTCAGCAGCTCAGACCAAAACAGCGCACGTTCTAGCCCACAAGAAATCGTCAAGACCGACGCCCCGAGGATGGGAATCATGACCGGGCCACCTTTGGCTAAAAAATCAAGAACGGTTGACATGGGAGGTAGGGGGTGTAGAGGGTAATGGGTGGTGGGTAATGGGTAGAGGGTAAAGGGCGCTAGCGTCAGCCATGCCCGTAGGGCTATAAGGGGAAG
>JBCDDJ010000228.1:0-10090 GCA_039180385.1 Cyanobacteria bacterium P01_G01_bin.38
AAGCCGTTTTCGAGTTGCCACTGGTCTCGGTAATAGGCCACGGCTTGAGATAACGAAAGCTGTTCAAGTTGGACGTTAGTGACATAGATGCGCCACCCTGCGAGTTGTTCAGCTTGGGCGATAGCATCGGGTTGGCGCTCGAACTTCAATCGGAATTGAGGTTCGATGATTTGGCGGGAGGTGTCTTTGGCACTTGGACGCCCCGGTCCTGTGTAGCGGGTCACCGACTCGGTGTTGATCTCGGTGGCAAAGCAATCGCTGACTCGATAGCGTTTGAGCAGGGTCTGAACTTTGGTTCTTAGAACACAGTGATCTTTGGCGGGTTTGGCCGCCAGTTTACGCAGGGCCTGTTCAGCTTTGTCGAGCCGCTGGTGTAAGCTTTTGTGATGGCGTTGGGCCAGGGCATCAGAGCGCACGACCAAATAACGTTCTACCCAATGGAATGACGGGATGGAATGACGGGGCTGTCTCCGACTCATGTCTGAGTTTTCCAAGTTCCATTTCAAAGCCAACCCCAATGGCCGGTTCATCCTCGGCTGAGTCGGGTCGGTGAATCTCTTGTAAGGGGCAGGGTGGATTGAGTACCCAGCTTTTCAGCAAATCAGGAGTATGCCCCGTTTTGGGCAATGGGAAACAGTAACGTCCCCCCGATGCGGCCAGGTGGGCTCGGGTTTGATGGGCAGCGGCTTTGCCGTCGGCAATGTAGATAAACGCTTTGTGCCCGATGACCTTGACCAAGCGCTCCCAGGTCGGCACATATATCGGGTCATCGGCACCATTGCCCGCCAGAGTCTCGCTTACCAGGGGGACACCCGCTGGGTCAATCGTTCCCAACAGCTGACGATATTGACGTAAATCGCGACGATGATCTTTGCTGTGACCGAAGCGCAATAGGCTGCTCTCCTCATCGGCCTCATCAATCTGGTGGTAGACACTAAAACTGCTGGTGTCACAACGGGCTATCTCCGTTGGCAACTCATACGCTTGAATCATCCTTTGCCCTAGCTGTTGCTCAATGTGTTCCCTTGATTCAACCTGGCGACCGATCACCTCAACCAACGCACCCAGGCGGTCATCACTCACGTCTTTCGCACTGATTGTCCAGCCGGTGCCCATCGTTAGCGTCTGATGATGCTGATGGCTCCAGGCTTCAACCCCACACAAACGATGGTCAGCCTGGGCCATGATGTAGCTCACTAACATTACACTCAATTGTCCGTAGCTCAACCCTTGGCGATTCCCATGCGGCGATGGCAGGGCCGCATCGATCACCTTGGCTAACTGCATCTGCTCAAGCTGATGAAGGATTGACGGGATATCATCGCTGCGTTCTGAGGTCGTGCGGGATTGAGGGGCTGACATCGAAGATGCTGCCGTAACTCATTTCCCTGAAACCTAAACAGATATAGGGATTGAAGGCAACTTCTCAGGGCATATCCCAAATTTATTCCAGACTAATGGTAAAAATCAACGAACCGACAGTCAAGACGGTTTCTCTCTTGCACCATCATCCGCTTGATGGCATCCATTCGGGACCAGCGGGGGCGAACATGCAGAAACCTACGGTTATGAATCAAGTGACTAATTTTGGCCTGTATCACTAGCTAGTTATATTCTGAAACCCTTGTTTTTTCGTTACTTCCTTTGAGTGAAGCCCTTGATTTTCAGAGGATTAGTTGCACTTAGTATGCAACGCTGCAAGGCCTGCTTAGGGTATGAGTGAAGCTTATCAGTGAGCCGCTCAGTTTGAGTGATCTCACCCTCATTGATTTTGCCGATCCCGTAGCTCTTGTAGATTTCCTCGTATTACTTTTGTATACGGGGGATCCAGTCCCAGGATCTTTTCATAAAGCTTTAATGCCTCTTGGAAGAGCGATTCCGCCTCCCTGTAACGGCCTTGCTCACGATAGAGTACAGCTAAATTCTTAAGGCTATCAGCCACGTCAGGGTGCTCTGCGGGTTCTGTTGCAAAAAGCTTTTGAGGAGAGAATAACCCTGTCAGCAGCGACCTGATTACACAGCCACGCCAAAGATTTCGTGAATGAAAAAGATGTGTCCTATGACATCTCCTTTTTCGACATCACTGATCTGCCCCTTGCGAATCATGTTTATCGCCTCGTAACCCTTTGAGCGTGCGCCTGGCCGTGTTGAAGGAGCCAAACCCTAGACCAGGCTTGACCCGTCGTTTGATGAATCGATGATCCTGTTCGACGATATTGTTCAGATACTTGCTCTGCGGGGTTTCCGTCGTTTTCGGTAGAGCTTCGCCTTTCTTTAACTCATCGATAGCGCAAGCGCTGACTTGGCAGTTCGCAGGCGGATAAGCCGCATTCTTATCGACGGTGATCACCCTGGGTTCTACGGTGTGTGGTGCATTGTGTGCCTTCTTTAGAAAGCGTTTGGCAGCTTTGGCATCGCGTTTGGCACTAAGCATGAAGTCCAGTGTATTCCCCTCAGAATCGATGGCTCGATAGAGGTATTTCTACACGCCTTTGATTTTAATGTAGGTCTCATCCACCCTCCAGGAATCATTGGTGGGCCTGAGATAAGGGCGACAACGCTTGTCTAACTCCGGCCTGTAAGCCTGAACCCAGCGATAGATAGTGGTGTGATCGCCTTTGAGCCCACGCTCCAGCATCATTTCCTCCAAATCTCGGTAGCTCAAGCTATAGCGCAGATACCACCGCACATTCAGCAGGATGATCTCGGGTTGGAAGTGACGCCACTTGAACGGTTCTGATGAAGGCATGGGATGCAGGAGGTGCAATCGATGCCCCCTTAGACTTCCCTGCGATCTCAAAAGATATCGCTTTTTTGCAACACAGCCTTTAATGCTCAACAAGGAAAGGTTGCTCTCAGAATCTTCTAAGGCATTTTTACCTGAGTGCCAAGATTTGTATTTTGTTATCTATCTACAATGACTTTGATGTTTTCCAATCTTTTAATATGTCTTCTGTCTCATATGAATTCTTCCGTAACGTAACGGCAAAACTCTTTTATAACGGTCTGACTCTACTGTTAGATCCAATGCTGTCAAAGAAGGGGACACTGCCTTCTTTTGCTGGCATCGCCGCGAACCCTATAATCGATTTACCCATCAGTGAAGAAAGCATTTTAGACGGTATTGATGCGGTACTAGTGAGCCACATGCATGTTGATCATTTCGATTCAGCGGCAGCAGACAAGCTACCCAAAGACGTGCCTATCTTTACGCCCGATAATCAAGCGCCAACTGACCTTTCAAACCCGCTTCATTCAGGTAAAACGTTTTTAGCTCGACTGACAGAAAAAGGCTTCACTAATGTAACGACGATGGCTCCTGATAACTGTAGCTTTAAAGGAGTTTTGATGACGCAGGAGTTTGGTCAGCATGGCATCGGTAAGTTAGGACAGATGATGGGCGGAGTGAACGGTATCATCTTGCAAGCGCAGAACCAGCCAACTATCTATTGGACAAGCGACACAATACTTGATGAAGATGGTCACGTTGAAGCCATCTTGAGAAAGTATCAACCGGATATTGTGATTGCACACACAGGCGGAGCCGTTATCAACTCTATCGCGCCTGATCCTTTAATGATGGACGAAGCCCAGGCAGTAAAGTTCTTTCAGCTAGCTAAGCAAAATAATCAAAATGCCGTGATTGTAGCAGTTCACATGCAAGCTTTAGATCACTGTTTTACTACCAGGGACAGCTTGAAGATGGCAATCACTTCTCTTCCCGAAAACACTCAGAAAGACATTTACATGCCGGTTGAAAGTGAAAAGATAGCGCTAAACTTTGATGCTGCTATGCCGATCTGAGGTAGCGATGATGCAATCACATTGAAGTGGCCCCCTGATTGATACTGTTGGCAAATGTCAACTTTAGGGGAATGCACATAAATAAGCCCCCGTCACCCAATGGTAATTGCCCATTTGGGTAAGGTGAGTGAGGGATGCCAATCCACTCGGAAGGGAGCCAAAGACTGTGCATCCACGGTGATGCCTTTCTCATAGACTTGAGTGATGTGATGAACAACGGGATTAAATCCCTTCCAAGCCATATTGCTGGCCCATTGAAAAACGGTATCGACAGAATCGAGAATTGCGCCATTCCAAAATTGTTCTAGAGCCGCCCAACATCGCTCAATCGGATTGTATTTACTGTGATAGGGCGGATAGTAAATTAACTCGAGGGTCAGTCCACTGTCTCTTGAAAAGGTGACCATCCGCTTAATGAGCTGGGTTCGGTCAGAGCGCGTGGCACCCCCACTGTCTAAATTGATGGCCAGGGTGTGGATTTCAGGATAATCTGGCTGATGATGGGTCCACCAATGCTCTAAACAATCCACAATAAAGTCAGGGGTTTCTGCCGATTGCCTCAGATATAGGGCTAATTCGTCGGTCTGCATATTGAGAATGCCGAACGGCACCACTTTCCCATGCCATTCGGTATCATGGTCATCGGCTTTGGGGGCAGTCTGTCGACGGTCTTTGCCACCCCGTGAGAGATTCCCTAATTTGACTTTGGCTTTCGAATTGATAGACACCCGTAAGACACCGCTATCGTGGTCAGCTGCCGCATTTGCACTGGCCACATGCTTGAAAATCGCATCGGTCTCTGGAATCTTCTTTAATGGCTTTGCTTTGAGGGTTTACGAAGGCGATATCCGAGACGATTCAACAACCGCCCAATGGCTTGACGAGAGGGCAATACGTCATCGCTGTATGCTTTTTTAGTGATCAAGGCATCGCGCACTGCTTGGGCACTGACTTTGAGATACCGAAATTCACTGCCAAACGTCGGGTCAACTTGAGCGTCTCCATCCACAAGATCTCGAATATCCTTTACCAAGGAGGGCAGAATTTCCTCTATTTTTTTGCGACCTCGGGCTTGATAATTGTCCTGATACGGGATGCCTGTGCTCAGACTATTCAACCCACGTTGAACACTTCTACGGTCCCAACCCATTGCCGCTTCTGTCTTTCGAGCTGACCCATCAAAATAGTCCAGCGCGACCTGAGTCGTAAACTCACGTTTCTTTTGGCCTGTCAATTTTCGCGCAGCATCCTTGAATGTTGCTTTGATTTGATCACTCAGCATAGGGGCAGAGCATCCTGTAGAGGGCTCTGAATACTGTAACCTACAGGTAGCCTATTTAAATGCAATCGCCTTAGCTGTCGGGAGCCAGTGAAGCGAAGTGAGAGATTCGAGTTTGGGCTTTGGGAATGCCTTGCCACCAATCCCACAAGCGTGAAATATTCATTGCTATAGCTGTGATGACATGCTGCAAGTGAGTTTTCTCCAAGCCAATATAACGAGAACACCTGAGACCAAAGGATCGGACACCTTGTGAGATTGTACCTTCAACGCCAGCGCGGGTAGAATAGCGCTCTTGAAATTCCTCTGTTTTCTGATACTCTCTAGCCGCTTGTAGGGTGATATGCTGCTGTTGGGCTAGAAAATTGAGGCTTCGTCCATGAGCTGTTTTTGACCGAGTACAGTTAGCCCGAACAGGGCAGTGGTCACAAAATCTTCGTGGAAAATGAACGTGAACAACTGACTGCCCATGACGATTGAACTGCTCTGACCAACTGTTCGTTTGATGCCCTTGAGGACACTGAACTTGTTTCTGCTGCCAGCTGATGTTGAAATTGGATAAATTAAAGCCCTTTTCTTCCTTGGCTTGCTAGCTCGTATCGGGCAGAACGGGGCCGACAATTTCAACACCATACGTCTCTTTCAAATTCAGCATGACGTCTGCACTCACATAGCCAGTATCGACATAATGAGTTTTTGGGAGTAACTGCTTTTCAGCCAGCTTGTCATGAATCCGTTCCGTGACCTCTACATCCATAGACGTAGCCGGAAACGTTTCAACATGGGTGATCAAATTAGGTCGCTGGTTATCACAAGTTTCCGTCAAGTTAACGCAATAACCTACCCAGTGTGTCGTCCGTTTTGTCCGATTTCTGACCTCAATATCATAGGGAGATTCAATCACCTGCTTATTGGGAGGTCGTTCGCTAGTCGCACGAAGTCTAACTTGGTTGCCTGTCAGATAAAATTGCTGAATCCATACCTGACGCAGCGTCTCAATTGAAGACAGCTCCCTAAGTGACTGGATGCTTTCCTCCTGGCCTTCATAAATTTGGGTTAGCAAATGATGACCATTAACCCCCACTTGCTGCATCCATTCCTCCCGTTTTTTGTCCTTGGGTAGCTTGGATAACTCAATCCGTATACCGTATCGTTCATACCAATCTTTACTGACAACTGTTCGCACCCAATCTGGAGCTACCATTGACAGCTCATTGAGGGCATGTCGCAAGGTCTCTCCCATACATTCACAACGATTCATATCACGAATTGCACCCAACACATGTGTTGAGTCCGTCCGCTGCTTGCCTCTGACTTTAACTAGCCCTTGACTCTGACAACTTTCCAGCAATTTTCCTAGCAGTTGCTCGCTCTTACCTCCTTTGAGCAATCGGCCTCGGAATTCGCTTAAAACTGAAAAGTCAAATCTACTATCTTCTAGCAGTAAACTGAGGAGATATTTCCAATCGATTCGACTTCTTACTGATTCTGCCGCTTGGCGATCTGAAAGATTCTCGATGAATTGCATGACCGTAATCAAGGCCAACCTCCAAGGACTTTCTCCTAGACGACCTTGATGGGCGTATAACTCTGAGAAATCCTCGTCTTTGTACAGCACACCCAATTCCTCTCGCAATTTGAGGTAGATATTCCCTTTCCTAAAGGCAGCATGTGCAACACGCACTGTTTCTTCGGGGACAGGGGGAACTGGGTCAGGATGTAGGTACATGGTTCACACCTCTTGTGAGTATGACTCCACTATCCTCTTCCTAAAATCGCATTAAACTCCCTTATCGTAAGGCTTTTATTAGCTTTCTATGGATTCGCCAACAGTATCCTGATTTTGGGCAGTAAAATCAGAGGGTCACTTCAGAGGCAACAGGCGAATTGTCTCGCCTTCCCACACTTTCTTCGCTCTCCTCTTTTGACTAGTCTTTCGTTAAGCAGCTTCCTTAAGAATATAGCCCACACTACGGACAGTATGAATCAGCCGAGGGCCATGGCTTCGTTCTAACTTCCGTCGCAAGTAGCGGACATACACTTCAATAATGTTGGAATTGCCGAGAAAGTCGTACCCCCATACACTTTCTAGAATCTGCATCCGGGTTAACACCTGAAAATAGTGAGCCATCATATATTCCAACAGGTCAAATTCTTTGGCGGTCAGGTGGATGTGCTCATTTCCCCGGAACACTTCTCGAGTCTTACGGTTAAGCTTGAGATCAGCACATTGGAGGACTGATGCCTTCTCTCGCTGTTCAGTACGACGAGATAAATTGGCTTGAATTCGTGCTATAAACTCTTCTCTGATAAAGGGCATGGATATACAGTCATTAGCACCAGAGCGCAGGCCTGCAATCCGTTCTTCAGCACTATTGGCTTGAGTGAGTAGAATAACAGGCTCGTTACTGCCGCTGGCTCTGAGACGGTTGCAAATTTCGATACCCGACAGTCGTGGGGGAGACCAGCTAACAATGATCAGGTCTGGCAAAATACTCTTGATGGCCTGGAGCCCACGGAGTCCATCATGGATGACGAGCACCTGATACCCTTGATGATCTAATTCAATTTGAAGCGTTTCTGATAACTCTGCTTCACCAGAGATAATCATAATTTGCTTAGTTTGCTGAGAAAGGGGCTTGAGATAAGTACGCTGATGACCACTTAAAGAAGGCTTTTCAAGAGTAGCTTGCATGATTGTAAGTCTCCATTGTAGAGATAAAACAGTTTTGAGAGATGGGCATTATCTCTCTTTAACATTGAGAAGACGACACACTAATGTAGTAGAGGTGACACAACAGTCCGTCGGCGATGTGTTAAGGCTCTTTTCAGAATCACCGTATATCAAAAAACCTGAAAGTCTAAGGCGGTATCCAAATCTTCATTGTCTAGTTGTCTTTTTTGTTTTTATCAACAATCTTATAAGCCATATAATCGTTTGGCTATTTAATCCTATGGGTCTTTCTATTTCCAATTCAGCCAAACTGTTTTACTCTGAAGGTAGTGCTGTAAACTTTCTCTCCCAAATGCCTTGCCATAGCCGCTCATTTTATAGCCACCAAATGGGATAGAGACATCAAACTGCCCGTAGGTGTTGACCCAGACTACGCCTGCTTCAAGCTGAGCTGTGGCCTTTTGGGCTTTTCCAAAATCGCTGCTGTGAACAGCCGCTGCTAGTCCATATTGGCTAGCATTAGCAATGTCGATGGCTTCTTCAAACGTATTAAAAGGTATAATTACCAAAATAGCTCCTAAAGTCTCCTCCTGAGCAATAGTCATACTCTGCTGCACATCAGCAAATATAGTTGGCTCAACGTAGTATCCTTTTCCCGTTCTAGTATTAAAAGGCTTCCCACCAGTGACCAATCTCGCTCCATCGGCACAGCCTACATTTGTGTAATGTATAAAGTTTGCATATTCAGTTTTGCTAGCGACAGGACCTACTTTCACCTCTGGATCTAGCGGATTGCCAATTTTAAGACTTTCCATTTTTTGTTTTATCCGCTCAATCACATCCTCATAAACTGAGCGCTCTACCAACATCCGAGAGCCGCCACTACAAATTTCTCCTTTGCTGAACATGCTGTGATAAGCAATGTCACCCACCATCTCTAAATCGGCATCAGCAAAGACAATATTGACACACTTGCCACCCAGCTCCATTGTCAGGTGTTTAACAGTATTAGCAGAGCTTTTGATAATGCGAACACCACTGGAAATAGAACCCGTAATTGCTACTTTCTCAATATCAGGGTGGCTAGATAGTAAACGGCTGGCTACGCTACTCGGACCAGTTACAACATTAAATACACCCGGCGGTGTGCCAGCGTCGCGAATAATCTCAGCCATTTTTAGTGCTGATAGTGGTGTAGAAGAGGCTGGCTTATGAACAATTGTATTGCCTGCAGTTAGAGCAGGTGCAAATTTGCAAGCGGCCAGAATCAAAGGGATGTTAAAGGGGGTAATGGCTGCAACAACACCCAACGGTTCTTGACGTGTGTATACATGAGCATCGTTCACCACTTGCTTGACAGAACCTTCTATATTGGTAACAAGCCCTGCATAGTAGTGGTAAAGTGAGGAAAGAAAGGGAATATCAATCTCCATGCTCGATGTGTACAAACGTCCCATTTCCTTCGCTTGGAGAAACGCAAGTTCCTCTCCGTTTTCTAGAATCAAGTCGCCGATTCTCCAGAGTATTTTGCTGCGTTCGTATCCGCTCATTTGTTGCCAATGACCTTGTTCAAAGGCTTGACGAGCTACCGTAATTGCATTCTTGGTATCCTGCTCGTTTGCTTCTGCCACTTGCACAAGCACGTTTTCAGTAGCTGGGTCGATAACGTCAGTTTTCCTGCCCTCGGTGGCATCACAAAATTCATTATTGATAAATAACTGTCCAGTCTTTAGCGGAAAGCTAGGGCGAGACTGGGCCTGTCTGAATTTCTTGGAGCTAGCTGAGGTCATAATAAATTCTCTGGCTTGCACTCAGTGGATGTAGTCAACTTATCGCTCAGTGCAAAGTCAAAAGAAGACATTCTTGCTCGATTTGAGGGCATTCTTGCGAATTTGCCATTTTTGGCAAATCTATCGTTGCTACACCTTGAGCTGAGGCCAGCAGGTCATGGACATTTGGACAACTACAGCAAGAACGGCACTGCCAGTGGCAAACAAGCAGAAAACGGACGTTTGCTAGCTACCGGGGTCTTTGAGTTTTACTGCGGTGATCTTCTAGAAGAAGGATATCTATCCCATGATTTCGACATCACTGACGCATGTAAGTCGTTTGCAACACACCGCATATCCAAGTTCACGATCTGGTGCCCTCAATCCCAGAAACAGCCTTCAAGCTATGCCAGGTCGGGATCCATGTCTATTGGTGTTTTACTCTGTGTACACGCATTCCAGGACTCGACAAAATCCGATTGGTAATTAGCTTTAAAGCAACCAAACCCAGCGGCATGTATGCCGTCTTAATCAGTGATCGCAAAGACTGGTTGGCGAAACAGG
>JBCDDJ010000229.1:0-10040 GCA_039180385.1 Cyanobacteria bacterium P01_G01_bin.38
CCATCCACTTCTTTATTTTCGACCTCGACGTCAGAGACGGCGGACTGGCTGGCGGGGCACCAGTTGACCAGATAGTTACCGCGATAGATCAGTCCTTCATCATAGAGTCGGATAAAGGCGGTCAATACCGCATCGGAGAGCCCTTCATCCATGGTGAAGCGTTCCCGGCTCCAGTCAGCGGAGACGCCTAGTTTGCGCAGCTGGTTGACGATGGTGCCGCCGGATTCTTCTTTCCACTGCCAGGCGCGGGCCAGGTAGTCGTCTCGATCGACGTCTTTGCGGGTTTTGTTTTGCGATCGCAGCTCCCGATCCAAAATTGCACTGACGGCGATGCTGGCATGGTCAGTCCCCGGCAGCCACAGCGTATTGCGTCCCTTCATCCGGTGGTAGCGCACCAGCGTATCGATCAGAGCCTCCTCAAAGGCATGGCCCATATGCAAACTGCCGGTCACGTTGGGCGGCGGGATCACCACACAGTAAGGATCCCCATCCTCGGCTGGATCGGCCTTAAAAACTTCATTGTCTGCCCACTGCTGCTGCCATTTGGTTTCAACAGCGGTGGGTTCATATTGGCTTGACAGGTTGGGGGTGGGTGCAGTCATTGCCCAGGCTTAGATACGCTTTCTTACCTAACGATTTTGCCACGGTGCGACAAAAAGGGCACGGACTCAGCTGGAATTTCGGATAGCTGACCCTGACCCTGTGTCCCCACTGCCCCAAATCTGACAGGTCAAAATTAGTCTCCCCGTCTACAGATGGATCACTTACCATATTGGTAAATTTACTGATCAGGGAATTACCCGGATACCGCAATCATCGAGCTGAAACTGATAGCTAGTATCGACACCTTGTTTCACCTGCCATCCCCAGGCTGCGGATTAAAATAGACAGGCGTTACAAAAGACAGAACCTGCATCTGCCCACCCAACACACCTTAGGCTGACCACAGCCATTCACCACGCAGATCGCAGAATCATGAGAAAAATTGCCCTGGCAGACATCCCAGAAGAATATTACGAGACACAGCCCTTGGCATTTCGTGGCAACATCAGTACTGCTCCCGTCAAAAAGCCCACTGATATCTCTAAGATTCCCCAACAAATTTGGATCAAAAAACCAGGTTCATCGGGAAAGCTACCCCAAGATTTTGAGGGGGTGATCGTCGATCTATCCATTCATTCATCAGTGAATTTGTCCGTTGATTTACCCCATCCTAAGCAAGGCCGATCAGCTGAGCGCACTGGACATGACGTTGATGCAAAGCGCGAACGCTTAATCAAGCTGGATCAACCGTTGTTTCACTACCGAGACGATCAAGAGATCGATCGGCTTTACAATGCCGCCTTCAATCAACCGCTAATCAACAGCGAACAAAGTATCCGGGATTTAACCCTCAAAATCGAAAATCGTTTCCAAGCAAACGGGGCCTCCGTAGCAAACCGGATGGGCAACCGGTCTCAAAAGACAGCCTCAATCAGTGCCTACAATCCTGGACTCAATGCAGCTGAAAAATGGCTACAACTCCAAATCCACTTGTTGAACAATGAGCAGGTCATTCTAGATCTTGAAACAGACCACAGTAACGAGCTGACCAAACTTGACCATGTGATTGCTCAAGTTCAGCAGTATGGTCTGAAATTAGACCCAAACCAAGTCCGCGAAAAGCGCAAACAGATTGGGTTAAGACTTCTCCAGAATACGACTAATCGCCTGAAAGAAATCAACAACCGTCACACCATTATCAGTGCCAATTTTCAAGTAGAAGATCGCCAACAGCACTACAGATTGGTCCTTAGCTATCCTCTCACCCAGATTTCCAAGAGAGAAAGCATCCTCATTACTGAGTTACCCAAACAGGAGATGGAATCAGGCTGGGCAAACTATTATGAGCGCCTGCTGGGAACCAAGATTCAGGCAAACGTTTTTGGCCTTATCATCAGCTCAGTCCAGATTGGACAGGGCTACTGGGAAATCATTATCAAACCGATTGTGGTTTATGCGAGCACGACAATCCGGGGGTTCAAATCAAAGGGATAGAGCTTTATCCCCTCCGAGCCTTTAGAAATTTCGGTCAAATCAGGGGACCTTGAAATCCATGGAGCCCCTCATGCCTGGCAGCCTCTAAAGGCCAACCTCCACGGAGTCATCATCCCCTGGGGTATCGGCTGCCGGCTGCTGCAAGACTTCTTGACGACGCTGCAAGTAATCAGCTGTCGCTTCGTTAAAATTTCGCTCCTGCTGCTGACGATAGTCAGCATCACTTAGGCCACCAGCCCGGTTAGCACGATGGATCAGCTCACCAAAATCAACGCCGCTACCCGAGAAAACTTCACCACTTTGGGCCTCGTTATCTTGGTTAAATAGATCGGACGCATTGTTAGAACTTTGCGCCAGGGCAGCAGGTGCAGCAACTAGCCCCATGACGATGCTTAAGCCGCATGTTTTGTAGAAAAAGCTTTTCATAAACGTAAGCCGCGATATGGCGATTGACGATACTTAGTGTAACAAGTTTGTCCAACGATGGACCGTCAAGGCTATACCAATTTGGGAATTGGGCATCTAGGCAATCCGGCGACCAATCAGAGGGCGAATCACCGCCAGGGCTAGACCACAAAAGACGACTAAAATCCCCAAAGAAACGCCCATGCTGACGTTGCCCCAGGGAGCTTGCATGACGAGGCTGCCCAGGCTCCAGTCGGCGTGCAGATAGACATAGCGAATGGGCTCGATAGCGTAGCTCAGCGGGTTAAGGCTAGCAATCACCTGTAGCCACTGGGGCATAAAGGAGAGGGGTACCAGTGCTGTGCTAGCAAATAGCAGTGGCAGGTTAGTGACAAAAATCACCGCAATCAGCTCAATGTGACCGGGCAGGGCAAAGGCCAACCCCAAGCTCAGGGCCGTCACCCCCAGGGTCAGGGTCAGCACAATCATCACCATCAGCGTCAGACCAGCAGCGCCAGGTAGGCCAGTGCCTAAAAAAGCACTCAACACTACGATCGCAACCGTCTGCGCCAGCGTCATCGCTGAGATAAACAGGGCTGATGCGATCACGATTGAAAACCGAGACGCCAGTGGGGCGACCAGCAATCGATTCAAAAAGCCAAACTCGCGGTCAAACATCACCGGCAACCCAGCGTTGAGGGCACCGCCAAAGGCGGTAAAGACAATGATGCCCGCCCCGATAAACTGGCCGTAGCTAACACTGTCGCCAAATAAGTCCTTGGGCACATTTTGAAACAGTGCTCCAAATAAGATCAGCCACATCAGGGGCTGCACAATACCCGCGACTAGCGTAGACGGGCGTCGCTGTAGCTGGATAAAAAGCCGCTTAGTCAAAGCCGCCGTTTCTTGCAAAAAATCACCGAAACCAGGCGCTTTGAGATCACCCTGGTCTACTTTCCACTGCTGAAGCTGACTGTTTTGAATGCCGGGATAAGAGCTACTCATGGTTTCTCAGATTTAACGTCTCATATTCTGCTTTTTCATCTCTGCCTTCATATCGCGCTTACCCGCAGCGGCGATTTCAGCATCTAGTAGCGTGCGTCCGGTAGCGGCCAGGTAAACATCGTCGAGGCTGGGGCGCGATTGGGCGATCCCAAAGGTGGGTAGGTCCGCTGCTTTGAGCGCCTGCTGCACGGTGAGTAGAGCATCCGCGTCTGAGTCAACTACCATATTTAGGGTATTGCCCTGGGCGCTGTTGATGATCACCTCCTGTACGATGGGCAATTTCTCCAGCAGGTCTTTGGCCTGGGTCGCCTCGGCATCGGGTGTAAATTCGCGAATTCGCAAGGTAATGCGTTCGCCCCCCACTTTAGTTTTGAGATCCGAGGGTGTGCCAGAATCGATCACTTTACCTTGGTCAATAATGGCCACACGGTCAGCCAAAGCATCGACTTCTTCGAGGTAATGGCTGGTAATCAAAATGGTCGTGCCTGCCTCACGCAGCTGCCGCAAAAATTTCCACACGGCGGAGCGGGTTTCAATATCGAGGCCGACCGTGGGCTCGTCTAGCACCAGCACATCGGGCTGATGTAGCAGACCCGCTGCCAGGTCTAATCGCTTTTTAAGCCCCCCGGAGTAAGTGCCGGTTTTCTTGTCTGCCCAATCTCCTAACTCCAACAGACCGATCATCTGATCAATTCGGGTTTTGGCCAGCGCGGTGGGCAGATGGTAGATCGCCGCCTGCAAATCTAGCAGCTCGCGCCCGGTCAGCACCTTATCCAGGGCCACCTCTTGAGCGATATAGCCCAACCGCTGTCGGGTTTGACGCGGATCGTCTAGCACTGAGACCCCACAGACTTCGAGATTACCCGCATCGGGCAGAGTCAGGGTACACAGGCAGCGAATGGTGGTGGTTTTACCCGCACCGTTAGGGCCAAGCAGTCCAAAGATTTCGCCCGATTCAATCTTGAGCGACACGTCCTTAACTGCTTGGACATCTCCGTAGCGCTTTTGCAGCCCTTCAATTAAAACCGCAGGGGGCATGGGTACCTCATTGGTGCTGTGGCAAAGTACTGTGGCCTATCCACAGTTTACCGTTAGTGGGCAAGGGGGGTAGATCAGTGGAAAACTTAGAGCTATTTACGTGCCTAAGCAATCATGGCGATGACGGTATCCATCTGGTTGACCAGCGCCTGTAAGGCATGGCGGGTAGCTGGCAGACTGTCTACAACCATGCCCGCCGAAAGCAGCATCATGTAGAAGATGGAATATTTGAAGGTGCTGCGAGCTAAGTCGCGATCGCACGGACACTGCTTCAGCGCATAGGCCTTCTTCAAAAACAGCCCCCCCAAAATCAGGGCCACCAGGCCATAGAGCCAGCCGCAGGCCTCCGGCGGACAAACCATCAGCAGCGTCAGGGGCACCAGCAACAAGGTATACAACCAGATTTGCTTGGCCGTTTCTTCATCACCGACCACCACTGGCAGCATCGGCACATTTACCTTGGCATAATCATCCTGGATTAACAGCGCCAGCGCCCAAAAGTGAGGCGGCGTCCAGACAAAGACAATGGCGAAGAAAATCCAGGCGGCCCAGCCCAGCTCCCCCGTCACCGCAGCCCAACCCACCATCGGCGGGATCGCCCCAGCAGCGCCCCCAATGACGATATTCTGAGGAGAAGAGCGCTTTAGCCAGTGGGTATAAACGCCGACGTAGATAGCAAGCCCCGCCATTGCCAACCCCGCCGCCAGGAGGTTAGCAAAAACCGTTAGCAGACTGAAAGAGGCCACGGCCAGGATGGCCGCAAAAATCAATGCGTCGCGGACCAAAATGCGCCCTGATGGGAGCGGTCGATGGCGGGTGCGCTCCATGTCGTAGTCAATGTCGCGATCGTAAATGCAGTTGATCACCTGGGCTGAGGCGGCGGCTAGCCACCCACCCAATAGCGTGACCAATACCAGCCAGGGCGATAGCTGCCCCTGCGCAGCCACCCACATACTGGCCGCCGTCTCGATAAGCAATAGGGGGATAATCCTGGGTTTGGTGAGCTGCCAATAGCTGCGACAAACCTGCCCAAAGTTTTCATGATGGGGCGTGGTCTTAGTCCATACAGTGGAAGTTTGCATATTGTGTAGCGATCCTGATTTAGATAAGTAAAAGATCTTGCAGATAAGCGTGGATAGTAGGCTTACTTTCTCAGAGGGCTTCTCGCATGGAATTATCAACCTTGCGATGCTCTCCCGAAGAGACTTTGCGATTCTCCACAAGAGAGGCTTGGCCATCGCGCAATGCCAACCCGGTAAAACAAACTAAGGTGCCCAACAAGGCAGCCCCCACAGTTTGGTGACAAACGGTCAACAGCTCAACCTGCAGATGCAGCCTAAAGGTAGCGATTCCCAAAGCGATTTGGAGCATGAGTAACAAACCGGCAACATTTACCAGTTTTCTCAACTGTCCATCCAGAGCGGGGGTCCGCCAAACGCTGAGCACCAATATCAAAATGGCTAGCGTCGGCGGCACCACCCCAAAAATGTGATAATTCATGACGCTGCAGAGCTCGTTAAGGCCAAAGCACTGGTGTGCCGCCCAGCGTGAGCCTACGATGCCGCCCAGGATGCTTTGGCCATAGACCAGCAGAGCAGCCGCCCCCCCCAGCCAGGGCAAACGACCCGCATTGCCAGTGGGGCGATAGGGCATCAACGAGGTGCCGATAATCAACAACGTTGTAAAAAACAACAACGCGGTCCCCAAGTGGGCAGTAACAATATCAAAGCGCAGCAGCTGAGTGACCGTGAGTCCCCCTAAAACACCTTGAAAGACAATTAACAGCAACGCTGCGGTCGAGGCCCACGGCAACCAGTTGGGCAATGTCCGCCGAAACCAAAGGCTTAGCCCGACTAAGCCAATCGCCATTAACCCAATTAAAGAGGCATCCAGACGATGAAACCACTCCAAAAATACCTGTAAATTCATCTGCTGGGTGGGTACTAGTCGTCCATAACAAAGCGGCCAGTCGGGGCACGCCAGGCCGGCATTCATCACCCGAGTAGCGCTACCCACTGCCATCAGGGCAAGGGTGGCCACTGCCATCTTCCAAACCCATCGACGGACGATGATCTCAGGGTTGACTTCCTTGTTTTCACTATCTGACCGGTCAGGCCTGGAACGCAGCGTGGAATTAATCATTGCCGTTGGGGGTTCTTTTTGAAAAAGTTCTTTAGGGGTCCTTTGGCTCCACTGTAAGAATTATTTTCTGGAGACGTGAAATATGTTTAGAGTTTTTTCGCAATCTCTCTGCTGCAACCACTGCCGAAATGTAGGTCATATGTCCACAGGGCATACCTTTAAGCCACCTGTTGCGAAATGTTGCGAAATGTTGCGAGGGCTGCCGCCTCGGCACTAAACACTGACCCGGCGCTAAACACTGAAGATGCGATCCTAAAGAAAATCCTTAAAGACGGAAATATGGGGCAGAAACTACCCCCGCCTGCCAGTAATGGCGTTAAGTTGGGAAAGGAAAATTGTTATCCGCCTGATGTGATCGAGCGTGTAAAGCCCGATCGGCTACGAGGCAAGCTCTGCGAGGTTTATTTAGCCGTGAAGATTCCGAGTTCTATTATCACAATGATGCTGGGGATTGGGATTACCCTGGCTAGCCTTTGGTATGGTCAAAATCACGGTTTAATGCCGGTCGCCGCTTCCGCAGAAGCAGAAGAGGTGGATAGCTTATTTAATTTGATGATGACCATCGGCACGGGCTTGTTTTTGCTGGTAGAAGGTGCATTATTGGTAGCGGTCATTCGCTTTCGTCGTCGCAAGGGAGACCTGGAAGATGGTCCCCACATCGAAGGCAACATCCCGTTGGAAATTCTCTGGACAGCGCTGCCCGCCATTATCGTTTTGGGGCTATCCGTCTACAGTTTCGATATCTACAGTCGGATGGGTGGGCTCAACCTGATGGAGCATCACCACAGCGAGAAGCCAATTCAGCTGGCCTACGCTAGCACCAATGATCAAGTCTCTAGCTACCCTCTGTTAGCAGCCTCTGGTTTGGGTAACCCCCCTGCGGATGAGATGGAGGATCCAGATGTCACAGTGGATGTCCTGGCAATGCAGTACGCGTTCGTCATGACCTACCCAGATACCGGCATTGTAGACGGTGCGGTCCATGTGCCTGTAGGTAAGCTGGTCAAGCTCAACCTCAATGCAAAGGATGTGATCCACGCCTTCTGGCTACCTGAGTTTCGCATCAAGCAAGACATGATTCCGGGAGAGCAGACCTCCCTCGTGTTTAAAGCTACGCGAGAAGGGACCTATCCGGTGGTCTGTGCGGAACTGTGCGGGGCCTATCACGGCGGGATGCGCACTCAGCTGATTGTGCACTCTCCTGAGGAATATGACGAATGGGTGCAAAGTCGGGTTGCCCAAGGTCCAACCGATCTATCAACCACCGTCGCCACCCAGCCCGCCGCAGAAACCGATGCTGACTATCTAGCCCACTTCATAGAGCCGATGCAGCTCGAAGTGGATGCCCAACAGCTATCTCACAGGCATCACTCGCCGTCTGACATTGCATTCAATCCTGCATAGCATTCGATCCTGTGCATTAACGGGTTCAAGCTGTTGTTGGACCCAGGTGTATAAATCACCCTAACCCTTTGCTTATTGTTGTCTTTTTCACCCTGTTTTTAGAATTCGTATGGCACAAGCAGAATTAGCAAGAGCACCGGAACCGTCTCCCTCTCAGCCATTGTTAGGCAACGAGCGTAAGTGGACTGACTATTTCACCTTTTGCACCGACCACAAGGTGATTGGCATTCAGTATCTGGTCACCTCTTTTGTGTTTTATCTGATTGGCGGTGCGCTAGCAACGGTGATTCGCACTGAGCTGGCCACCCCCAACCCTGATTTCATTACCCCCGAGACCTACAACGGGGTGCTGACGCTCCACGGCACGATCATGTTGTTTTTGTGGATTGTGCCCGCCGGAGCAGGGCTAGCGAACTACCTGATCCCGCTGATGATTGGGGCCAAGGATATGGCCTTTCCGCGGGTGAATGCGATCGCATTCTGGATGATCCCGCCGTCTGGGATCATGCTAGTCGCCAGCTTCTTTTTCGAGCCACCCCAGGCCGGCTGGACCTCCTACCCGCCCCTCAGTTTGTCCACCGGCATGTTGGGGCAAGGCATTTGGATTCTGAGCATCCTGATTGGCGGCACCGCCTCCATCTTGGGGGCACTCAACTTTTTAGTCACCATTTTAAAAATGCGCGTGCCCAGTATGCCCCTGCTGAGGATGCCGCTGTTTTGCTGGGCCATGATTGCCACCTCGCTGCTGATTTTGATCAGCACCCCGGTGCTGGCAGGGGCGTTGGTGCTGCTGATGTTTGATCTGGTCGCCGGTACCGCCTTCTTTAATCCCACGGGTGGCGGCAACCCGGTGGTCTACCAGCATATGTTTTGGTTTTACTCGCACCCGGCGGTTTACATTTTTGTACTACCGTTGTTTGGGGCCATTTCCGATGTGCTGCCCGTCCACGCCCGCAAGCCGATTTTTGGCTATCGCGCCATTGCTTACTCCAGTCTAGTGATTAGCTTTTTGGGCCTGATCGTCTGGGCACACCACATGTTCACCAGCGGCACCCCGCCCTGGCTACGCATGTTTTTCATGATTACCACCATGGCCATTGCCGTCCCCACCGGGATTAAGGTCTTCGGCTGGACGGCAACCCTCTGGCGGGGCAAAATCGCCTATACCAGCGCCATGCTGTTTGCTATCGGCTTTATTGCCATCTTTGTGATCGGCGGCATCAGCGGCGTCATGCTGGCCGCTGTTCCCTTCGACATCCACGTCCACGACACTTATTTCGTGGTAGCCCATTTCCACTATGTGCTGTTCGGCGCATCCATCTTCGGGATTTACATGGCGCTTTATCACTGGTTCCCTAAGATGACGGGCCGGATGTTAAATGAGTTTTGGGGCAAGGTTCACTTCGTGCTGACCTTCGTCGGCATGAACCTGACCTTTATGCCCATGCATCAGCTGGGATTGCAAGGCATGAACCGCCGTATTGCCCTCTACGATCCGCAATTTACTGACCTGAACGTGGTCGCTACCATCGGCGCTTATTTGATGGCCGTCTCCACCGTGCCCTTTATCATCAACGCTATCTGGAGCTGGGGCTGGGGCGAAAAAGCCCCCACCAACCCCTGGCGTGCCCTCACCCTGGAGTGGCAAACCCTATCGCCCCCGGCCCACGAAAACTTTGAAGGCGTCCCTGTCCTCAAAACAGGCCCCTACGACTATGGCCTGGGCTACATTCCTGAAACGGATGACGACGACATCTACGAGGAAGCGATTGCTGCCGCTGCCGCCCACTAATCCTAAATCGACTCTTAAACTATGCAAGGCTCCGCCATTAACCTGAACGAAACCATCGCAGTCTCCCAAGAGGCCCAAGGCCACGGCCATGAGGAACATCCCGATCTGCGGATGTTTGGCGTGCTCGTCTTCCTCTGTGCAGAAAGCATGATCTTTTTGGGGTTATTTATCGCCTACCTCAGCTTTCGGCTGATGGCCCCCGCCTGGCCCCCCGAGG
>JBCDDJ010000230.1:0-10032 GCA_039180385.1 Cyanobacteria bacterium P01_G01_bin.38
GCATCCCATTCAGGTGGCGCTCCAGATGGCGATCCCTGAGCTAGATGGGGCCATCGAGCCGATTGTGGTGTCGGGTCGCGATGGCATGACCGGGCGCGCCATTACCCTGCAAGATCGCGTCCAGGCGGTGGCCCAGCGGGCCGTCAAGTGGGCAAGCCTGCGGCGGTTACCTCGGGTTGAGAAAAGGCTGGCGATTACGGTCTTTAGCTTCCCCCCAGACAAAGGCAACGTGGGGACGGCGGCCTACCTGGATGTGTTTGGCTCGATCTATAAAGTGATGGAGCAAATGGCCGCCGAGGGCTACCACGTCGAAAATCTACCCGAGTCGCCCGAAGCCCTCATGCTGGAGGTAATCCACGATGCCAAGGCTCAATACAATAGCCCAGAACTCAACATTGCCCACCGCATGTCGGTCCAGGAATACGAAGCATTGACCCCCTATTCCACCCGGCTCGAAGAAAACTGGGGACCGCCGCCGGGGCATCTCAATACCGACGGTCAAAACCTGCTGGTGTATGGCAAAGCCTTTGGCAATATTTTTATTGGGGTGCAGCCCACCTTTGGCTACGAAGGCGACCCGATGCGGCTGCTGTTCTCCCGGTCGGCCAGCCCCCACCATGGGTTTGCCGCCTACTACACCTACCTTGAAAAACTCTGGAAAGCCGATGCGGTGCTGCACTTTGGCACCCACGGATCGCTAGAGTTTATGCCCGGCAAACAGATGGGTATGTCGGCCCAGTGCTACCCCGATAACCTGATTGGCACGATCCCTAACCTCTACTACTACGCTGCCAATAATCCCTCTGAGGCTACCATCGCCAAGCGCCGAGGTTATGCCGAGACCATCAGCTACCTGACCCCACCCGCTGAGAACGCTGGTCTTTACAAGGGGCTCAAGGAGCTGAGCGAACTAATCGGCTCTTACCAAACCCTGAAAGACAGCGGTCGCGGCGTGCCCATCGTCAATGCCATTATCGAGATGGCCCGCCAGGTCAACCTGGACAAAGATATTGCCTTGCCCGAGCAAGATGCCAGCGAACTATCTGCAGAGGTCCGTGACACGCTGGTCGGCAAGGTCTACATCAAACTGATGGAGATTGAGTCGCGGCTGCTGCCCTGCGGGCTGCACGTAATCGGCAAGGCCCCCACCGCCGAAGAAGCGACCGCAACCCTGGTTAACATCGGTAGCCTAGACCGCGAAGAAGAAGGCATTATGAGCCTGCAGCGGATCATTGCCGAAAGCCTCGGTCGCGATATAGACGAAATCTACACTAATAGCGATCGCGGCGTCCTCGACGACGTGCAATTGCTCTACGACATCAACAATGGGGTCCGAGAAGCCGTCGCCGCCATGGTCAAAGGTCAGGTTGACGAGGAGGGTCGAGTATCTCTCAAATCGATGCTCAATGTCTTTAATTTTGGGCGTCAGCAGGAGCCTTGGGTTGAGGCCCTGCACCAGGCCGGTTATCCATCTGTGAGCGAGGAAGCCCTAAAACCTCTGTTTGAATATCTGCAGTTTTGCCTCAAGCAGGTGGTGGCCGATAACGAGCTATCGGCCTTGCTCACGGCCCTTGATGGGGAGTATGTTTTGCCCGGTCCCGGTGGCGACCCGATCCGCAACCCAGATGTGCTGCCAACGGGCAAAAACATCCACGCTCTCGATCCGCAGTCGATTCCCACCACGGCGGCGGTGCAGTCCGCCAAAGTCGTCGTGGATCGTCTACTAGAACGGCAGCGGTTAGACAACGGCGGTGATTGGCCCGAAACTATCGCCGCAGTCCTCTGGGGCACTGACAATATCAAAACCTATGGCGAATCGCTGGCCCAGATTCTCTGGTTTGTGGGCGCTAAGCCCGTGCCCGACGCCCTGGGTCGGGTCAACAAGCTAGAGCTACTGCCCCTCGAAGAATTGGGGCGTCCTCGCATTGACGTGGTGGTCAACTGCTCAGGGGTTTTCCGAGATTTGTTTGTCAACCAGATGGCGCTGCTTGACCGGGCGGTCAAAATGGCGGCTGAGGCAGATGAGCCCCTTGAGATGAACTTTGTGCGCAAACATGCCCTGGCCCAGGCTGAGGAAATGGGCGTTTCCCTGCGAGACGCGGCTACGCGGGTTTTCTCAAACGCGTCGGGGTCCTATGCGTCAAACGTCAACCTGGCGGTTGAAAACAGCAGCTGGGAAGAAGAGGCAGAGCTGCAAGAGATGTACCTCAAGCGTAAATCCTTTGCCTTTAACTCCGACAACCCCGGCATGATGGACCAGTCCCGCGACCTTTTTGAGGCGTCCCTCAAGACCGCCGACGTGACTTTCCAAAACCTCGATTCGTCGGAGATCTCGTTGACGGATGTGTCTCACTACTTTGACTCTGACCCCACCAAGGTCGTGGCTAACCTGCGCGGCGATGGTAAGAAACCGGCCTCGTTTGTGGCTGATACTACCACCGCCAATGCCCAGGTGCGGACCCTCTCAGAGACCGTCCGCCTGGATGCCCGCACTAAGATGCTCAACCCAAAATGGTATGAGGGGATGCTCTCTCACGGCTATGAGGGGGTTCGGGAGCTGTCTAAGCGGCTGGTCAATACCATGGGCTGGTCAGCCACCGCAGACGCTGTGGACAACTGGGTCTATGAAGACACCAACACCACCTTCATCCAGGATGAGGACATGTGTAAGCGGCTCATGGACCTCAACCCCAATTCTTTCCGTAGGATGGTGACCACCTTACTGGAGGTTAACGGTCGCGGCTACTGGGAAACCAGCGATGAAAATATCGAACGGCTGCAGGAACTCTACGAAGAGGTTGAAAACCGTATCGAAGGGGTTGAATAAATCAACAAAAGCAAGGGTCGCCCACGGGCGACCCTTGCTTTTGTTGATCTGCTGGCTGATGGCCTACGGTTTGAAGGGGCAGTCATCAGGCTGCGCCCCTGTGCTATCTATCAGGTGGCTTCGGCAACGGCTTGGGCGTTAATATCACCAGGAGGTTCAAACTTATAACCAACACCGCGCACGGTCTGAATCAGCGCTGGTTGGGCCGTATCAATTTCAATTTTCTTTCTGATCTGGCCGATGTGGACATCTACGACCCGCTGGTCTCCAACATACTCATAGTCCCAAACCTTTTGGATAAGCTCAGTCCGCCGCCAAACTCGGCCCGGATGGCTGGCTAAAAAGTGCAGCAGATCAAACTCGAGCGCCGTTAGCGGCACTAGATCGTTTTCTAAGGTCACTTCTCGACGGATGGGGTCAATCGCAAGTTTGTTGAAGGTCAGGCACTGCTGCTCAGCAGCGGTGACTGGGCGCTGACGCTTGAGGATAGCCCCCACGCGAACTTCTAACTCACCCAAGCTAAACGGCTTTGTAATGTAATCATCCGCTCCTTGGTTAAAGCCTTTAATTTTGTCAGCCTCATCGGTACGGCTGGTCAGCATCAGGACAAACACCCCGGTCCGTGACTGCATCTCTTTACAGAGGTCATAGCCGTTAGCGTCCGGCAAATTGACATCTAACACAACCAGGTCTGGATTGAACTGCTCAAAGACTGCCAACGCACTTTTGCCGTCTTCCGCTGACTCCATCTGGTAGGACTGCTTAGCCAAAAACCGATGGATTAAATTGCGAATAGCCGGATCGTCGTCAACAACCAGGATTTTGGCAGAGGCCATAGTCATAATCCTTGAATCGATAAACGTTAACTTAACTGGGTAACAGACCTTAACCGCATCTAAATCCACAGGCTGCCCTTGGGAGCAAACTTGGGGCTTTAAGCTGGATACGGTACGACAACCTTACAGATAACTAAAGATGGGCCCCACCCAGACCTACAGGGTGCCTGTCGGTCAAAGCTCAAAGTTGAAAATTGGATGTGGTTTGTAGGCTGCCCTAGGAAGTCCCTATAAAGACTTATATTCATAAGATTTCACGAACTTCAGAGAAAATTTTTATAATGCCTGCACACTATATTAGTCAAAGTTTTATCTGATGCGGCTTTTTGGCCCATCAGACTGAGGCCTTAACCCCAAGGTTGAGCATCGTGGCGCTAGCAGTCATGATCAACCGTATGGTTCTCCGTTTCTACTATACGCAGACTTTATAGATTAAGCTATAACTCGCAATCCTCAGTAAAATTCTCTGATTATTTGTTTCACTTTATTTTCCTTTAGCCCGCTCCCTAGTTACACTGATGGCTAGGGTTATATATAGTGACTCCCGCCATGAGTATTCCCATTCCCTTCATTAAATTTTCTAACTCAATTATGGAGTCGACGTTAGTGCCTCGGGAGGTTCTCGGATGAGCAATCAGAACGCATATGAAACGCTGGGCCTAGACGAAGCCTCCTCTTTTGAAGAGGTGCAAGCGGCCCGGCAGCGTCTGGTCAAAGAATGCGAGGACAACCCTCAGCGCAAAGAAGCGGTCGAAGCTGCCTACGACTCTATCTTGATGGAGCGCCTGCGGATGCGTCAGGAGGGCAAAATCAAGGTGCCGGATCGGATTCGCTATGCCGAAAAGCAGGCGGAAAAGCTGGCTGCGGCTAAGGCCTCAGCGACCCCATCGGCCAGTAATCCACCGACCTGGCTCCAAGATTGGTTAGATACCCCTAGCCGTAATGACATTCTATGGCCGTCGGCAATTTATCTGGCGCTAGCTGTTTTAAGTTGGTTTACGGCGACGGCCAGCCCAGCGGAGGCGAGCAATTCTCCGGCAGGCACAGGGGCCTCGGTTATGTTGGGGTTCGGAATAGCTCTATGCGTCTATTTCCTGCATCGTAAGGAGCGCAAGTTTTGGCGCTCAGTTTTGCTATCGGCTGGGAGCCTGTTGATTGGTATAGCAATTGGTTTTGCTTTCCTGGCATTGCTTAAGGGCCAGGGTGTCGTATTCACTGAGTCTCAGGTGGCTGCGATCGCAGCCATCATGGCCTTTATCTTCATGTGGTTTGCCAGCAGCTTTTTGCGCTAGCTGGTTAACCGGGCACATCCACCCAGCGACCCTGCTGGTGAGACTGGTGGGTCAGATCCATCATCAGCTGAGAATACACCCCCTCAGCCAGGGCGGGGGCGGCCATCTGACCCGCATCCATACAGCTCACCCAGTGATCGACCACGCGGATAAACGGGGCCAGCCGTCCATCGTCATAGACTTTTGGAAAGGCCAACCGGTCTGGGATTGCTAGCTCGGCCAGGGGAGCCCCTAACTGGGAGCCATAGAGCTTAAACCCGTGGACATAGTCTTTAGGGTTGTCGCTGCCCAGTACCAGGGTGCCCTGTTCACCGTACACCTCAAGCCAGTGACCTCGGCCCGCGTAGGTTACGGAGCTGAGGGCAACCTGGCAGGGGGTGCCATCGGCCAGCGTTAGCATTAGCGTGCAGGTATCATCAGCATCCGCTGGTTTTAGCTCACCGCTAGGCGCAGGGCGCTGGGTAATCGACGTGCTGAGCTGGGCACAGAGTCGCTGCACCGGACCAAACAACCAGGCAATATAGTCAAAGGCATGGGATCCAATCGCCCCCAAGGCACCGCCGCCCTTGTTTTTTTGGGCATACCAGTTCCAGCCGCGCTCGGGGTTGGCTCGGCTAGAGGCCAGCCAGTCAATCTTAATCAACCGTCTTGAGCCCACATAGCCCTCCGCCAGTAGCTCGGCAAACCGCTGCCAGGTTGGCACAAACCGAAATTCAAAGTCCATCACCGCCACCACTTTTTGGGTTTCGGCCAGGGTTAACAAGGCTTGGGCTTCTTCGACGTTCAAAGTCGTGGGTTTCTCAAGCAGCAGGTGCTTACCGGCCTTAAGGACGGTGGTCGCCATCTCATAGTGCAAAAACGGCGGTGTGGAGATGCTGACCGCCTGCACCTCGGGCAGCGCCACCACCTCATCGACGGTGGTGCAGGCATGGGGGATGTCATGTTGCTCAGCAATGGTCTGGGCCTGGGTGCGATCGCGATGGTACACGGCCACCACGTCAGTCCGATGGTGGGCCTGCAACCCTGGGATATGGATCTTTTGCCCAAAGCCCGTACCGACTACAGCCACGCCGATTACACCGTCTGCCATGATTCCCTCGTGGATAGATTTCGTCTGTTTTTTAGGGTACAGGAGTTGGGGAAGGCGAAGGGCGAAAGGGGGAAGGCGAAGGGGCATTTTCATGTCACCTTTTACCTTTCGCCCTTAACCTTTCGCCTTTTTCCCAATCCAAAATTTGCCCGATTGGCCGACACGCCGCCTGCAACAATTCGTTAAGCTGATCCTAAAGGTCTCTCATCTTTCAGACATTTCTTTTTTGGCACATTGACGATGCAACTACCTTTGGTCGGCAAAGTTAAACGACCGCTGCCCTGGCTGTTAGGGCTTTCACTGTTGGTTTTATTGAGTCTGGGTACGATCACATTTTTCATTGTCCGCAGCCGACTGCCCCAATACGATGCGATGGCGCTGACGGTGCCGGTCGAAGCCAAGGCAGTAACCGTGCGGATTCGGGCAAGCGGGGTGGTTGAGCCGATTCGCACAGTAAACCTGAGCCCCAAGGCAGCTGGCATTATAGAAGCGCTCCTGGTCGATCAGGGAGATTCTGTCCAGGCTGGTGACGTGATTGCTCGGATGGAAAGTCGAGAACTAGCGGCCCAAATGCGCCAAAATAAGGCAAATTTAGCAGACTTAGAAGCCCAGCTCCTGGACTTGCGCCAGGGGACAGAGCCAGCAGAGATCTTGCAGGCTGAGGCCAATTTAGACGCGGTTACAACCCAGGTGCTTGAGGCAGAAGCCCGACTGGACCTGGCCAGAGCCGACTTTGAACGCAACCAAAGTCTGTACAATGACGGTGCGATCTCCCGCAGCGACCTGGATCGCGTCGATAGCGAACTCCGCAGCGCCCAGGCAGCCCTTCACCAAACCGACTATCGCGTGGAAGAAGCCCGCCAACGGCTGCTTGACCTGGAGGACAATCCTGATCCCGAAGAGATTGCCCAGGCCGAAGCTCGAGTAGACGGCGCCCAGGGCCAGCTGGATGCCGTGCAAACCCAGCTCGATGACACGATTATTCGCGCTCCCTTTGCGGGCATCATTACCCAAAAATTTGCCACTGAGGGGGCCTTT
This sequence comes from Cyanobacteria bacterium P01_G01_bin.38, assembly GCA_039180385.1. Taxonomy (GTDB): domain Bacteria; phylum Cyanobacteriota; class Cyanobacteriia; order Phormidesmidales; family Phormidesmidaceae; genus SIO4C1. The sequence goes on from JBCDDJ010000230.1 coordinate 7,084, forward strand.
GTTACACCTACGACATCGGCCTCGACCGCCACATCAGCAACCTCTACGGCAATTGTGGCCCTGGCTAACGGCTTGGAGGTTGTCGCCGAAGTCCCCGAGGCTGACATCAGTCAGATTGAGGTCGGCCAGGTCGTCGAAATTCAGGCGGATGCTTTTCCAGAAGAGACCTTTAAGGGCGAGGTGCGGCTGATTGCACCCGAGGCGATTGAGGAGCAAAATGTCACCCTCTTTGAAGTGAGGGTGCGGCTCACTACAGGGGAAGCCAGACTGCGCTCAAATATGAATGTGGATGTTGCCTTCATTGGCAATCAGCTCAGTGATGCCCTGGTGATTCCCACGGTGGCGGTGGTCACCCAGGGCGGTGAGGAAGGCGTCTTAGTGCCCGGTGAAAAAAATCGCATTCTGTTTCGCACAGTGACGACAGGACCGCAGATTGGGGATCAGATCCAGATTTTGGATGGTCTGGGAGAAAACGATCGCGTCTTTTTGGAATTGCCGCCGGGGCAAACGTTAGAGAATTTGCGGTTTAGCCGAGAAGGCCAAAGGGAGGAGAATTAAAGCGCCCTCAGGGCTGGAGCCTGCGCCTGAAAATACTGCTGGATGCCAGCGGCATCGTCATTGCCCAGGGTGATCTGCTGGTAGGCCGCTTCCAAAGCGTTGAGGAAAAGTCCCTGAAACAGGTAATCGGCATAGGCGTCCGGGATCTCGGTTTGTGCGATCGCATCTTCCTGGGACAGTCCCTCGGCTTTCCACCCCAGGGCCAGGGTTTCTAACGTTTCCAGGTAGCCTTTGAGGGTGGCCAGGTGGGTGCGATCGCTAATCGGCCCGTGTCCCGGCAAAATCGTCGCCGTTGGGTAAGCTGCCGCCAGCGCATCCAGGTTGTCTTGCCAAACCCGAATGTTGCCGTCGGCCACATAGGGAAAGCGCTGGGTAAACAGCAAATCGCCTGCCATCAGCACGTCCACATCCGGCACATACACCACCAGATCCGTGCCCTGGGTATGGCCGTCAAACTCCGCCAGCTGCACTTCGCGATCGCCGAGCCAGATAGACCCTGCACCCACCACCACATCCGGGGGTGTCACGTTGGGGTCCATTTCCTGGTTGTTCTCTACCATCAAGTCTCGGATGGGACCGCGCCCCAGCAAGGGAAAGTCCAGAGCCTCGGCGGCGGCATTGCCGCCGGAGTGATCGAAGTGATAGTGGGTATTGACGACATAGCGGATGGGCTGGTCGGTGAGGGTTGCGACGGTGGTAAAGAGCAGGTTGGCTAAATCCTCATTTTGGAAGGGATCCACCACCAACACCCCATCCGACCCAATCACAATGCCACCGTTGCAAATTGCCGTGGTAGCAGGCTCTGCTGGCGGGAAATCGGTACTGGCGATCAGGCCATAGACTCCTTCAGAAATCTCTTCTAGCGTTACTCCAGCTACTTCCAGGGTGAGCTCAGCAGGCGTTTGGGCAGACGTCTGGCTCGGGAAATTGATGATGCCAGCCAGGGTAGCGAACGTGAGTAGGAGGCCAATGGCCCATCGACGCAGTTGTTTCTTCATGGGGGATAAAGACAGATCAGAGCTAAATGTTGTTCGAGAATCTTGATCTTTTGATCATACAGGGGGCCTGCTCCGGCTTCAATACTATGACTTCGATGGCCCATGACTTCAATGAGGTCGATTCATGGCTTAATTTCTCTGGGTTAGAATGTGCCCAACGGTACCATTCATATAGTCTCTATGCAGACCACCTATCGACTGAAGGCCAGCGAGGTGGCTCTCCATTTCCTAGAAAGTCTGAAAGCCGCTTTCTAAGATAAGGAAATCGAGATTTTGGTGTATGAAATCCAAGGCTTCCAGCCACAATTCGTCAAAGGTTAGGGCCTGGGAAACTGCTTGAAACATCTCAGTTTTCTTCTTTTTAACAAGCCAATCAAAATTCCCAAGACGACATCTACGGGTGGTACCGCATAGTCCATTTCTGAAAACAGACTCACCTGACGGTTTAACTGCTCACAGACTTCCAACAAAATTGGGCAGATTAACGGCTCAGATCAGGCTTTCTCAGGAGCGATTGCGATCGCTAACGGCACATCACTGAAACACTGCCCTTAGTCTATCGGCTCTCTAAAGTAGGCAAGCCCTCAGATACTTTGGTTGACCCCCAATCAAAATGAGCGCGCCGCCAGGAGGTCAGTCCCGTTGAAATCGGCCTCACTCAGATTGGCCTTGCTAAAATTAGCTGCGCTGACATCCGCCATTTTTAAAGAGGCTTTGCTTAAATCGGCCCCACTCAGGTCTGTCTGGCTTAAATTTGCCTTATTTAGGCTAGCGCTGCTGAGGTTGGCCCGACTCAGATTGGCTCCGCTTAGGTTTGCCCCGCTCAGATCGGCCTGGGCTAAGTTCGACCCGCTCAGGTTAGATTCGCTCAGGTTGGCTCTGCCCAGGCAAGTGTGGCTGAGATTGGCGCTGCTTAAATTAACCCCACTGAGATCGGCACTGCTCAGGTCTGCCTGACTCAAATCGGCTCCACTCAGGTTTGCTTCGCTCAGATAGACCCGGTTAAGGTTGGCCCTATTTAGATTTGCCTGACTTAAGTTTGCCCCGCTCAGAGCCGTTTGGCTGAGGTCAGCCCCACTCAGGTTGGCCTCACTCAGGTTCATGCCACTCAGGTCAGGCTTGATGTTGTCGTTGTTTGTTTTCCAGTGGTTCCAGCGGTCTATGCCTTGGACGAGGCGCTCAAAATGCTCGGGGTTAGCCATTTTGATCAGTTAGCAATAGAGGGTGTCTGTCAGTAAATACTGACGGATTCACCCTTTTCCGTGAATTTTTGGAGAGCCCCCTATGGGGCTTGACCGATTGGTTGATAAATCTGCCAGCAAATTTCGTTACCCTAAAGTTAGCCATCGACGTTTTAACTGATGCCTTCTCCGTTTCCTGGCATGGACCCCTA
>JBCDDJ010000231.1:0-9951 GCA_039180385.1 Cyanobacteria bacterium P01_G01_bin.38
AACGATTACTTTTGGAGGATAGTTTTATGGCACTTTGGGTGTCCGATTCCGACCCGGTAGAACTCCGTCCTAAAGCCTCGGAAGACGATTTGCAAACGGTGATCCGGGCTGTTTATAAGCAGGTTTTGGGTAATCATCACGTGATGGATAACCAGCGTCTGACCCGTGCCGAGTCGCTTTTGCGCGATGGCGATATTACAGTTAGAGGATTTGTAAGGGCGGTGGCAAAGTCTGATTTCTACCGCGCTTTGTTTTTTGAGTCTTCTTCCCCTTACCGGTTCATTGAGTTAAACTTCAAGCATTTGCTGGGTCGGGCACCCCAGGCGCAGGCTGAAATTGCTCGCCATGTCTTGATCTACAACGAACAGGGTTACGATGCCGAGATCGATTCATATCTCGACAGTGAAGAGTATCTAACCAATTTTGGCGAAGCTGTTGTGCCCCATGTTCGCAGCAATCGTAGTCAGGTTGGGGTTAGCAACGTTGGGTTCAACCGCACCTTTGCTTTGGAGCGGGGTGATGCCACCAGCGACAGTGGCAAGCAGGCTAAGCTGATTGGTGACATCGCTGGCAATCGGCCCACCAAAATTTCAAGACCCTGTGGTGGCTCGGGTAGCTATAGCAATACGGGTAAGCGTTTTAAGATTGCGATCGCCACTTCTTCCTCTGCTGCCACGATCAATCGCAACAGCAAGCAAGAGTACGTGGTGTCCTATAGCCAGATGTCTAAGCAAATTCAGAACATTCTGAAGAGTGGCGGCAAAATTCTCAGTATCACTGAGACGAATTAAGCTTTGAAAGCGCTCTGAGCTATTTGCTTAGAGCGCTTTCAATTTTTTCAATCATTTTCAATCATCACTTAAATATTAAGGAGGCAAACCTATGTCGTTATGGGTAGCGAGTTCAGATGCCGTTGAGTTACGGCCAAACTCATCCGAAGACGATTTGCAAGTTGTCATTCGAGCTGTTTATAAGCAGGTTTTGGGTAACGCCCATGTGCTTGAGAGTCAGCGGCTGACCAGCGCTGAATCTTACCTCAAAGATGGCCATATTACCGTTAGAGGCTTCGTCCGGGCGGTTGCCCTGTCAGACCTTTACAAGGCTCGTTGCTTTGAAAACTCATCCCCTTATCGGTTTATCGAATTAAATTTTAAGCACCTGTTAGGCAGTGCTCCCCAGGAGCAGTCTGAGATTTCGGAGCACGTTTTGATCTATAACGAGCAGGGGTACGAGGCCGAAATCAATTCTTACATTGATAGTGAAGCGTACCTATCCGCGTTTGGTGAGAATGTTGTGCCCTATGCGCGGGGGGGGAGCACTCAAACGGGTCTCAAGAACGTTACCTTCAACCGTACCTTTGCGCTCAATCGGGGTTACGCGGCCAACGATGTGGGTAAAGCGGCCAAGTTGATCAGCGATGTGGCTGGCAACTTGCCAACCAAAATTAAGGCCCCCGTAGCCGGCTCTGGTAGTTATAGCAATACGGGTAAGCGCTTCCGAATTGCGGTCTCAAAGGGCAACTTTGGGCCTCGGGTCACCCAGAGCAACTATAGCGTTGAGGTGGGCTTTGCTCAGCTATCTAACAAGATTCAAAATATTCAGCGCTCGGGTGCCAAGATTACCGGCATCACTGAGGTTGCATAGCATAGCGTCGTCCTCCGTTCATGCTAAACAGCTAGACCGAAACCAGGAAGCCCTGGCTTCGGTCTTATGATGCGATGAGATTGTTCAACGAGATTGTGGACTGACATAATGGGGTAGACCCGGTTGGAGGCGTACCTGCGCCATATGTTTTAACAGCATGGATATTGAAACCTTTGTTGCTCAATCTATTGGCCAGTGGCGTTCCCAACGAAGTGCGCATCATCTGGCCTTTAGTCATTTTGAGGAAGTGCGCTCCACTATCAATATTGTTGCATTGCCCCTGGATGACCCAGGTGTGATCAAGCTTTGCCAGAGCTGCGGGGTTGATCTACAGCAGGCCACCAGCCCCTTTAAAATGAGTTGGGAGGGGGAGTCAGATTGGGACGAAGAGGAAGAACTTAAGGGGGAAACCATTTTGGTGCCCGTGCCTGACAAAGACCAACCTCTTCAGGGGAAGCTGTTGCGGGATCAGGGCTATGCCGAGACGATGATGGCGGCTGGTGACTATCAACTCATGGAAGATGGCACGTTTGTGCTGACAACCGCCTATGATCGAGCTGCGGCAGAAGAAAAAATTTGGTTTGCGACCCCTAATCTCAGATTTAGGGTGTCGCTGATTAAGACGAGCAGCGGTAGAGGCGTGACCACCGCGTCGCTGTCATCAGAGGTGCGGATGACTCCAAAAGCGGATGCTACACACAGATAATATGACCCTCTCAACCCCGGCTTCTCACCCACAAACCAGTGATTTAATCACGTTGGCCACCTGGATGGCGGGTGATTTTAGCAATCAAAAACAGGCGTTTGAGTTCCCCACTCAGTTCGCTCATATTCGGATCTTTTTTAGGCCATTGCCCTACGAATTTTTCTCCGGGATTGGTCTATATTCTGAGCAAACCTACGACTATGATCTCTGGCGACCCTATCGACAGGGGGTACATCGTCTGGTTGATAAAGGGGACCATGTTTATATTGAAAACTATGGCCTCAAGGATGGCGTGCCCTATGCAGGCGGCGGGCATAATTTAGATATCCTTAGAACCTTAACCCACGATTGCATTCAGCCGCGTCAGGGCTGTTCGATGGTGTTCAGGCGCGACAGTGATGAGATGTTTATTGGCAGTGTCGAACCCGGTAATGCCTGTTTGATTCCACGTCAGGGATGCCTGACTTATCTCACCAGTCATGTTGAGGTCACCCCCAGGACATGGGTTAGCTTAGATCAAGGCAGGGATGTTAACACCCACGAGCATGTCTGGGGCTCTACCGAGGGCATGCTGAAATTTGAAAAGTGGGAGAGCTTTGCCCATGAACTCCCCCGCTGAAATCTCCCTGATCAAAACTGTTCCAACGGTGCCTGATACGGTTCCAACGGTGCCTGATACGGTGCCGAGGGCACTTGAAAAAGTCACACCTGCTATGTTGCCACCAGAAGCTGAAAAAAGAATGCAGGCTTGGATCCGCAGCCGCCACCTGATTCGCTCAGGTAATTTTTTCATGTTTGAGACGGTGGAGTATTCAACCATCGAGAAGTTTCAGGTTTGTGTAAAGGCCCTAGGGGGCACCATCATCTGTGTAGAGCCCACTAAGAAAATATGGATTGGCAATCACCGTCGAGTGGTGCTGTATCAGGCTAAGGCCAGCTTGCATACGCCCCACCATGATCTACAGCAATATTGGATTAAATACGGCAGTTTTCACACCCGGTTTGATGAGCGGGTTTAGCTAATGAAGTTGGTCTGGGTGGGCTAGATCAATGAGGCCATGCGGGATATCCTCATAATTTGTCTGCTAATTTTGCGGGTGTCCCAGTCAAACTGTCTTCTTTGTAACAGAATGTTACTTTGTGTTTAATAAAAGGGACGATGGGGACAGTAATTCATTATGTTCAATGGTGGCTGGTCTAGCGCTGTGAGGCCAAGACCCAGACTCGAAGATTTTTTAACAACATTACAAAGGAGAGCTCAATGCTTGACGCTTTTTCCAGAGCCGTAGTTGCTGCTGATGCTAGCACTGCCCCCATCGGCGATCTGTCTGCCCTCAAGGCCTTCGTTGCTTCTGGTAACCGTCGCCTCGACGCGGTAAATGCAATTGCGTCTAATGCCAGCTGCATGGTGTCTGATGCAATCGCTGGGATGATTTGCGAAAACCAGGGCTTGATCCAGGCCGGTGGTAACTGCTACCCCAACCGTCGCATGGCCGCATGTTTGCGAGATGGCGAAATCATCCTGCGCTATGTCACCTACGCGCTGCTGGCAGGTGATGCCTCTGTGCTCGACGATCGCTGCTTGAATGGTCTAAAAGAGACCTACGCTGCTCTGGGCGTGCCTGTCACCTCCACGGTGCGTGCGGTGCAAATCATGAAGGCGCAAGCCACTGCTCATATCCAGGATAACCCCAGTGAAGCCCGTGCCGGCGCTAAGATCCGCAAGATGGGTAGCCCGGTTGTAGAAGACCGTTGCGCTAGCCTGGTTGCCGAAGCAGGTGGCTACTTTGATCGCGTCATTTCTGCGCTGAGCTAAGTGCAACTGCACCCGCTTAAAGCAAGGGAGCTAAGAGTCTCGAACTCATAGTCCAAGCCTGAAAGATTCTTAACCGATCAAATTAATACTGGAGAAAAAGAAAGATGAAATCTGTTGTTACCACGGTTATCGCTGCTGCTGATGCAGCTGGCCGTTTTCCTTCTACCTCTGACCTGGAGTCAGTTCAAGGGAGTCTGCAGCGTGCGGCTGCGCGTCTAGAAGCGGCTGAGAAGCTCGCAGGCAACTTAGACAACGTCGCCAAAGAAGCTTACGATGCGTGCATTGCGAAGTATCCGTACCTGAACAACGCGGGTGAAGCCAACTCCACCGATACGTTTAAAGCTAAATGCATGCGCGACGTCAAGCACTACATGCGCTTGATCAGCTACAGCTTGGTAGTGGGCGGCACGGGGCCTTTGGATGAGTGGGGCATTGCGGGTCAGCGTGAGGTGTATCGTGCGCTGAGCCTACCGACGGCTCCTTATGTGGCAGCACTGAGCTTTGCCCGTAACCGCGGTTGTGCACCTCGCGACATGTCTGCTCAGGCATTGACCGAGTACAATGCACTGCTCGACTATGTTATCAACTCCCTCTCGTAGGTGAGTTTAGGTCACTGATTAAGACTTAGCTGGTTAGCTTGGTCTGTCAGCTTGTTGGGGATTCTTAGTGCAATACGGTGCCTTGTGAGGTAGCGTGTTGGGGTGAGGGTCCCCATCTTTAGTTGGGCTTATTTTATAATCACTTTTTTGATCTCCATATTTTATGGATAAACGTTTTTTAAATCTGTTTGCCCTCACCGAAGACGAGGCCATTGCTTTATTAGACACGCCCCTCGATCAGCTCGCAGAGGACGATTCCCGCTATGTGGCAGCGGCCCAGCTAGCGGCATTCTCGTCTGAGGCCTCGATTGCCGCGCTGATTAGGGCGGTGCAAAATACTGAAGACGTCCTCGATAACCGTATTACCCGCAGAAAGGCCATTGAGTCTCTAGGAAAGTTGCAGTCGAAACAGGCTCTGTCGGTGATTCGCGATTGCCTGGCGGATGATGATCGCTACACCGTTGAGGTCACGGTCTGGGCGATTGGAGAAATCGGTACCCAAGATGCCAAGATTTTAGAGGCGATTGCCCAGCTGTTAGAGAAGCCTGATCAGACCTATCGGGTGATCATTCATACCCTGGCTAATTTAAACTATGCTCCTGCATTAGAGCGGATTCGACCGTTTATGGAGGCCGAGGATGAGCCCACCGCCAGCGCAGCGGTGTCAGCTGTTTGCCGGTTTACGGGAGATTATGGTGCCATTGAGAAAGTGGTGGCGCTGCTGCAAAGCGATAACATCAACGCCCGTCGGGGATGTCTGCAAGATTTAATTGATGCTCAGTATTATGCTGCGATTCCTGCGATCGCACGCTGCCCTATCTCCCTCGTCTTTCGCCTACGTGCTATCCGCACCCTGGCCCAGGCGGGTATTGCGGAGGGGGTACTCACCTTTGCAGATGTGCAGCCGAGTTTAGAACAGGCCTTGATTGATCATCCCGACACCCTGATCCTGGTCCATGAATATGATCAGCCCCCTGCTTTAGAATTTGCCATTCGAGAGCTCTATCAGACCGATTTTGGGCGGTGCTATCTGGCCACTAAAACCCTGCTGTCGGTCTATGCAGAACAGCTGCCTGCTGCGCTATTTGCCACCTACGAGGCCGAGGCCCACAATGACTATGGGGCCCATTACCATGTGGTTAAGCTGTTTGGTTGGTTAAAGCATCAGCCCGCTTACGACTTTTTAGTCGAAGCGTTGCACAATCCACTGCCACAGTTTCAAAAATCTCGGGCAGCAGCGGCCCTAGCCCTGGGTGAACTGGGGGATAAACGCGCTATTGCTGAGCTGAACACCAGTTTAGACTCGACAATTTGGAGTTTAAAGTATGCCGCACTGATAGCGCTGGATAAATTGGGAGATAATAGCGCCAGTCGCTTGGCTAACGATCCTGACTGGGCAGTGCGGGCTAAAGCGGCTACCTTGGTTCCGTCGGCGATTACATAAGGCGATTAGATAAAGGGACGATTAGATAAAGGGACGATGACGCAAGATTCTTTTTTTGAGCAACTCAAGCATCCCAATCCGCACATGCGCAATCGGGCGATGTGGGACATTACCGAAAACCGAGATGAGCAAACCATCCCTCGGTTGATGAGGGCCCTCGATGATGAAGATGTGGTCTATCGGCGAGCAGCGGTCAAAACCTTGGGCATGATTGGGGCAGACACCGTCCCCTTTGTTGTTGAGTCTTTAGCCAATAGCGACAACGTGACGGTGCGCGGCAGCTGTGCCAAAGCATTGGCTCAGGTGGCCCTCAACTACCCTGATCAACCCTTCCCTCAGGCTGGTTTAGAAGGGCTTAAAAAGTCTCTTCACGACGCTAATCCTGTGGTGCATATCGCCTCGGCTATGGCCCTCGGTGAAGTCGGCAAAGCGGCCCAAGATATTTTAGTAGAGGCGCTGAAGACCACGGATAATGTGGCCCTGGCCGTCTCGATTGTGAATGCTTTAGCCTCTGTGGGGAGTGAATCAGCTGCTGAGTTGCTGGCCGAGCTATCTCAGGATGATTCGATTGATGGCTATGTTAAGGAAACTGCGACCAGCGCCCTGTCACGATTGGAACTGGTGCGCAATAATCAACGACCTGCCTCCTAGTCGCGATGAGTGACCGAGGGCGGCCAGATCTGTTATTTCACTAACGTAGAATAAAAAATGTTTCAAAACATTTAAATATATTTCTAGATTTGTTGAATGAGTATATATTCCTAATAAGATCTGTATTGCGTTCAATATAACAACTTACCTTTCACCTTTGAGGTTGTGGGTTGCTGACCCTTGTCTCGCGATTGCCTGACTTGGCAATGGGTGTATGCGGGGTTGATTTGAAAATCGATTTGAAAAATTTAAAAGGACATTAGAAACTATGAACCAGTTGATGTTGTTAGCGACTGATATCCCCAGAACTGTTGAGTGGGGACCTCAGGTAGCGATCGTGATGATTTTGTGTAATATCGCGGCAATTGCTTTGGGCAAAGCTACGATGAGAAACTTAGCAGCGGGTCCAGGGATTCCGTCATCCCCTGCGGTCCCTTCTGCTCAGTTTTTGGGCGGCATGGGCTGGCCAGCATTGTTGGGGACGACCAGTCTGGGGCATATTCTAGGTTTGGGCGCTATTTTAGGCCTCGCCAATCTTGGTGTGCTTTAAGCACATACCTTATGGCTCTCGTGTTCTGATGAACAATTGCGACAAGTGCTGAGCTGAGAGAGCAGCTGAGAGAATCTGTTTATTAAGAGAAAGCTTACCTTCACAGGGCAAGCTTTCTGTTTTTCAACAAAGCTAGCTTTGTATTTTGATACCGTTGGACTCAAGCTCATCCAGCACAAAGCGAGTATCTTTGAGAGTCTGTTGCCATCGATTAATGGGGGTCTTGATCAAAGTAGCCCATCGACGAGCTTGTTGGGCTTTTTGGGCGAGCTGTTGAGCTTGATAGGTGTAGTGAAAGCCGCCACCGTCGTCCTTGAGACGCAGAACCATGTCTAGCTCCTGGCGAAAGTTGTTTGTATTTTCAGACAATGGCATAACATCAGACCTTTGCTAACCTTGTTTATTCTATGCTCAGTCAGATAGGTTCTAAGCTTAGATTCTAAGCTCAGTCAGTCAGTTTGCAGGGCTCGATAATGATGTCTGGGGTCTGAGAATATTTCAATATGATTTGTTTGGCACAGCCGGTTCGCTGAGCAAGATCTTTTGATTGTCTATGTAAGGCGATTTGTGTTTCTGGGTTGGGGCAGTGGATCAGGAGCTGATCGTGGGCGGTATCCCACTTGAGATTGCATAGCTGTGTGAGGGGAATATCGGCTTTTAGGGTTTGTAGTAACTGATTGATGGCCTTAAATTTTTGCAGCCATGCGGATTTGTCTAGTGCCTGTTTGAGACTGTCCCGTAAGGGATTTTGGCTATCCATATAGGGTATTTGTTTAAGACGCTTGCTATGTCCAATCGTCGTCGTCTGGGCTGGATAATTTCGTTTCAAGTTGGGAAATGGCCAGTTTGAAGATTGACTGGGCGCTGGGCTCGGTTTCTTTGGCTAGGGTTGCTTGTAAGGGTGCGATCGCACGCCCATCTCCGATTTTCATCAGTGACAGCGCTGCCGATTTTCGAGTCTCAAACTCAGGGTGTTGCAGGAGCTCGATGAGTTTGGGGGCGGCTGGCTGGTGAGCGAGGTTGCCCAAGACCGCTGCGGCCTCACAGCGGACGTTCTCAGCGGGGTCGTCAAGGGCATTGATGAGAATGTCGAAGTTGCTGGCCTGGGGCTCTTCTTGGGCGACTTTTGCGATCGCGCCAATCACCGCTGCCCTGACCTCATCAGACTCTGAGTTGAGGGCCTGATAGAGCAAATCCTTGGCCTCTGCCCCCATAAAGGCCAGCGCCCAGGCTGCGTGTCCCTTGATGGTTTCGGGGTGCTCGGGCTCCTCTAAAATTTTGAGGAGCTCGGGAGCGGCTGGTTTACCCGTCCTGGCCAGAGCACCCACCGAAGACCCCTGCACCACCGTATCCTCATCGTTCAGAAACGAATGCACCAGGGTCGGGATAGCGACCGGGTCGGCAATCAGCGTCAGCGTCTTAGCACAGGCCCGACGCACCACCTCATTCGGATGTCCGGCCAGGGCCTCGACTAATACAGGAGTTGCCGGTTCCCCAATTTGCCCCAGGGTTTCGGCAATGCGCAAACGCACCATCCCCCGAGCGTCTGAGAAGCTCTCCACCATCTGCCTTAGTAAGCTTTGGTTATTGGGATCAAAGGTCAGCAGATCAAGCTGCTCATTGACCTCTTGAATCAGGGCATCTGTGGCCTGTTGCGCCCTCAGAATGGTCTCGTCTGCAGACGGCATACTTGCGTTACTCATTAGTTTTAATTCGGTTTAATTCTCAGCTGCTAGCTGGGCCTGCTGTTCGCGAAGCTGCCTCAGGGCGGCATCCACTTTAGCCAACTCAGGTTCTAGCTTGGCCATGGTGTCCTTCTTAGGCATCTTGGCGCGCTTAGCCGCATCCAGAGTGTCGTTGAGCAGGCGTTCACGGTATTTCTCAAATTCGGTGATGAGCTCTGCCACTTCTTGTGCGGTGGGTTGAGCTGCGGTGGGCGACTGCGGGGTTGCGGTGTTTGTAGAGTCAGTCATTGATATTAGCGTCCTAAAGCTGAGCGACTTTATTTTCATTTTCGGGGGTGAGCCGCCGTTTGTCATTAACAAATAGTGATTCTTGTAACAGAATGTTGCTTTGTTCTGAATAAAAGGGACGACGATGACGGCGATTAACTATGTTCAATATTGACCGGGTTCCAAACTCACTCAGCTGTTAGTAAATCAGCTATTGAGTCAGCTATTAGTGACTGAGTTGTCGGGCCGGTCAATGTGTTGAAAAGTATTTAATAACAAAGGAGAGCTCAATGCTTGATGCTTTTTCCAGAGCCGTAGTTGCTGCTGATGCTAGCACTGCCCCGGTCGGCGATCTGTCTGCCCTCAAGGCCTTCGTTGCTTCTGGTAACCGTCGCCTCGACGCGGTAAATGCCATTGCGTCTAACGCTAGCTGCATGGTGTCTGATGCGATCGCTGGGATGATTTGCGAAAACCAGGGCTTGATCCAGGCCGGTGGTAACTGCTACCCCAACCGTCGCATGGCTGCTTGCCTGCGAGATGGCGAAATCATCCTACGCTATGTCACCTACGCGCTGCTCGCAGGTGATGC
>JBCDDJ010000232.1:0-9931 GCA_039180385.1 Cyanobacteria bacterium P01_G01_bin.38
CCACAACCAGCCCTTAAAGATTGAGCTGACCCAAAACCTCAAATTGATTTTGCTCATTCACATGCATTACAACCATTTCGCCAGATGAGAGGTTGGTCTCGGCAACCGCTGATACGTTGACAAAATGGGTAACCATAACAGTCACGCCCGGTGTGTCTTGAGAGTCAAGCATAAACTCACGGACCTGCTCTGTTTGCGCAGCGCTGGTAGACCGATCGCGAAAAAAAGAGTTTAAGGGCGGGAAGGGCTCAACGGGGCCAACCTCCATTAAATCGGCTGTCTCAAGACAGCGACACCACTGGCTGGACAACACCCGGTCAACCGAAACACCTCGACGCATAAAGGCTTCGCCGGTAAGCCTCGCCTGTGTGCGACCGGCCTCTGATAGATTACGCTGTGTGGTGCAGTCCTCTAGCTGAAAATTGCTTGGATCGCCTGTTCCAGGCGCTAAAGCATGACGCATCAGCACAAAATAATGGGTCTCTGCCTGCTGGAGTTTTGACCACAGCCCCTCCTCAGGCTCTGTAGTAGAGATTGGCGCGTCTGCAGTTGACTCCGAAGACCGCTCAGTCTGCGTAGGCTCTGGGATAGCCTCTCGAGGCGCAAGACTATCTGGATTAGGCTGAGATCCGATACCAGCACATCCGGTAATATTAAAAGCAATCTTGAATAAGAATGCCCAGACGATCAACCCTCTTATTGCTCGCATCACAATCACTCCCCCAGAGGATTTACGCCTTGAGTTTAGACGATGAGTTTCTATACTTGTGTGGGTGTTTTAGTCGCCGTAGGCGGAAGAGCCCAAAGCGCATCCCCTCCTGCGGGAGCCGGTTATCAGAGGCGCTAGATGGCTGAGTGTGATCGCCCTTAAACAAGATGTTGTCCAACGCAAAGCGATTGTAGCCGACACCCGCCAGTAAAATGAACAACGCCAGATTATAGATAAGCTGGCTAGAGGCAGTATCCCAATTCTGCACGATGGTAACGCCGTACATCAGAACAGCCATCAACACGAAGGTAATAATCAGAGAAATTCGTGTAAATAAGCCCAAAATTAGAAAAAGACCGAAAATCAACTCTATCGGAGAAACCAAGAGAGCGGTGATTCTCACCAAGAACTCTGGCATCCAGGCACCTTCCATGGCACCTACCATCGCGTCCGCGAAGCCGGGAAGGTTACCCAGGCGAGTCGCGCCATGGTTAAAATAGTTGATGCCCATGATAATCCGCAGCAGTGCGTAGGCTAAGGATATATCCGCTGCTTTGAGCCTAGGTGCTGGGTGAAACTGATTCATATCGACACAGGAATAGGGTGATTTCTATTTATATTCTGCACCTAAATTCTGAAATTGTCTTTGTAAACCAGACTCGTTGTTCTCAGGGCCCTACCAAGCCAGAGATTAGACAAGTTCACTTATCCTCTGAAGAGAATAAATCATGCTAGACAGCCTGCTTCTTTGAGGATTTTTTGAGTGGAGGCTGGGTACTTATCGAGTAGCGCTTTGGGGCGAATCGGGCGAGAAACAAGATTACCCCCGCAATTAGGGCATATTCCCCTTAATGTAGTTTCGGCACAGTCTTTGCAAAAGGTACACTCAAACGTGCAAATCACAGCATCTTCTGACTCGGGCGGCAGAGACTTGTCACAGCACTCGCAATTAGGTCTTAGTTCCAGCATGTTCTCTCCTTTGGCTTAAGCTCCCAAAAATTGACCTTGACTGTCACAATAACGCACAATGCAATGACCGGCTATATCGCAGCGACAGCCTCAATTTCCAACTTCCATTTTGATTCGAGTAGCTGACAGCAAATCACCGTTAAGGCGGGTTCATTATCGCCTAGATATTTCATCCTCAATTGCACGTTGGGCTCGTCGTACTCTGGACTGGCTAAATAGGTCCGCAGGGACACTATATTCCCGTATCCCATGTCCGCCGATTTCAGAATCGTTCCTATGTGTTGCCAAATGATCTCGCCTTGCTCTTCAAACGAATCAGGCATTGTTGTGCCATCAGTCAAATAACCGTTCAGACCACTGATAAATAAAATGCGGGATTCACCGCTGACCTCAACTGCGTGACTGTAGTTACGGTATTGAGGAAACAAACCGGTAGGATTGTGTTTGGTTATCGGCATCTTTAGAGTTCTCAAAGTAAAGTTCTCGAAATATGACTTAAGCTTTCAGCAATACAGTTATTATCACCTATGTCTCGGGGTACGCTGCTGGGACCATTAGTTTTGAGCTAATAAACTTCTCTTTGCTTAAAGCCCATCGATTGACAGTTTGATGGAAGTTGATCCACCCTGGTGTGGTGTTATACTGTTTGACAAACTCAAACCCTACCTTGGCTAGCGTCTTGTTAGGTGCTGGGTTCATCGCATAGGGCTCACAAAATAAATTTTGAAGCTCGAAAGCCTCAAAGTATCTACAAATACTTTCTGTAATGAAGTGCATCCCATTACCACGCTGACGTTCTCCTGGTTTCCAGAGATGGAGATGTATATAGGCTTCATTACCAAAGACAATTTTATTGATGTTGGAGTGCCCTACAGGACGCCCCTCTAGCTCCCAGATTAGATAATAGACCTGTTTCTGAGGGACTGGACGCTCGAGATCCTCAAGCAGACGTCTCCGCCAATCATCATAGGAGGGGAGTTTTTGCGGCTCCACCCCCATTTTTTTGAGAAAGTTGTGATCGGCTTGCAGGAAGTAGTGAATGATTGGGTCAATATCATTCGACGTCAGTTCTCTAATGGTTCTTCTCAAGAGCCTTCTCCTGTCTTTAAAAGCAACGGATTGACAACACGCATTCACAGAGAATTTTAGCGCCGAACTTTCACAGAGATCTAAAGTGAGTGCCCCGTGACAAGAAACACGAGGGTCGATTGACAATCTATTTTATAGCAATTACTATAAAACTCATGCCAAGACCTAAATCATTCGACAAAGATCAGCTTCTCGGCGAAGCGATGGTGCTGTTTTGGGAGAAAGGTTATGACAAAACATCATTAAAGGATTTGGAGAAGCTCTTTGGCTTAACGCCCCCGAGTATTTACAACACCTTTGGCAATAAGCATGACCTGTTTCTCAGCGTGCTTGACCACTATCTGGAGCAGGTTGTGGAGAGCCGCATCGCGCGATACCTTGGTCAAACCCCTAACCCTATCCATGATCTGGAGCATTTTTTTCGCTCGGCGGTTGGGTATTGGGTGGAAGGCAAGCCGCGTTTTGGGTGTTTACTGACGAATAGTGCGATTCTCCCGAGGAGAGGCAGAGGCTGCGCCAACGCGCCAGCGCTGACTGAAACGATTGATCAGAAAATTCAAGCTGGCCTGACTCAGCTGCGCGATGCATTTCATCAAGAGTTAGTCAGAGCTAAAACAACAGGCTATCTGAAACCTGAGCAAGATCCGGCTGTCTTAGCCACGATGTTACTCACTAGCTATCAGGGGCTTCTCGTCTTGGCGCGGTTAAAGGTTTCGGATGAGGCCCTAGAGCAAAATGTTGGCAGCATTATCAGCACGCTTGATCGATAAAGACGAGATTTCACACTATTCATGACAAAGAGAGTTAATAAAAAAGAGAGGTTTTATGCCCACTACCTTTAACACGCGGCAGTTTATTTTAGTCACGCTGATCACCAGCCTATGGGTGAATGCATCAGAGGTCTTCAGATACTTTGTCTTTGTCATGCCCACACTGCGCCAATCTCTATCAGCTATCGAAGGAGTTGCACCCATGGATTGGGGTGTTTTTGCCATTTGGGGTGTTTGGGACATGTTGTTGACGGGTTTAATTGTATTTATGTTCTGGCTATTTGCACAGCGCTATGGCAATAATCTCCGCTCAGTCATCATCGCAGGCACGATCTCCTGGCTCTTTTTCTTCATGCTTTTTTGGCTGGGCATGGTCAACATGGGGTTGGCCGAGTGGTCATTATTAGCGCTAGCCCTGTCACTAAGTTGGGTTGAGCTGGTTGTTGCTTCCTTGATTGCGTCGAGATTGTATTCAATTTTTAATCGTCAGTGGGTGTAATCCTACGAGGTACTTTACGCTTACGCTAAGCAGCCTGCTAATATACACCTGACATTGTCAGAATTGCCCTGTCAGAATTGCCCTTTTTAAACCCTCACCCCAAAACATCATGTCTAACCCCTGGCCCGATCTAGCGCTTGATGCCTGGCAAGAGACCTACACCACCCTGCACATGTGGACCCAGATTGTAGGCAAAATCCGTTTGGTGCAAACCCCCTGGATTAATCACTCTTGGCATGTGCCACTGTATCTAACGGCGCGGGGGCTGACCACTGCTACCTTGCCTTACGATCACCGCATCTTTCAGATCGACTTTGATTTTATTGACCATCAGTTACGGATCGCTACGAGCGAGGGGCAAACGCAAACGCTCGAACTGCGACCTCGTTCAGTGGCGGACTTTTACCAGGCGCTGATGGATGCCCTCACTGCCCTTGACATTTCCATCAAGATCAACACTCTCCCCAACGAAGTGACCGATCCGATTCCCTTTGAGCAAGACGAAACTCACCATGCCTATGATGCCGATTATGCCAATCGGTTCTGGCGAGTGCTGCTCCAGAGTGAGCGGGTCTTTCGTAAATTTCGCTCACATTTTAGCGGTAAGGTCAGCCCTGTCCATTTTTTCTGGGGTAGCTTTGACCTGGCAGTGACAAGATTCTCGGGGCAGTCGGCTCCAGATCATCCGGGCGGAGTCCCCAATCTACCCGATGCGGTTGCCAAAGAGGCTTACTGCCAGGAGGTGAGCAGTGCCGGATTTTGGCCTGGTGCAGGTCTGGGCTATCCTGCCTATTATTCCTACGCTTACCCCACACCTGACAAGTTTAAAGAGGCCCCGGTTCAACCCGAGGCTGCCTTCTTCAATGAAGCGTTGGGGGAGTTTATTTTGCCCTATGAGGCCGTGCGTGAGGCCGAGGAGCCCGATCAATGCCTACTAGCCTTTCTCCAGAGCACCTATGAGGCAGCTGCCAATCTAGCAAACTGGGAACAAATGGCTCTACGTCAGACCTGGTTCAAAGACACGAAGGAGCTGCGCTTTTGAGCCATGGAATCAAAATTATGCCGCATACCCATAGACCCTTAAGCCAGATCAAATAGCAAGATCTCTGCCCCGATCTGAGTCTGAATCTCTACAGATCTCCCCCCTCCAAGCTGAATACCATCGCCTTCGCGAAGTTCTTCTCCATTTAGCGTAATAATCCCCCGTGAAACCTGTACCCAGACATAGCGCTCTGGTGAAATCTTGTAGTGGATAGTGTCTCCTGGCTCGAGGATTGAGGTGTATAAATCTACATCCTGATAAATTTTAATGGCTCCATTACGGCCATCTTTGGCCCCAATTAAGCAAAGCTGGCCTTGTCGATCAGCCAAGGAAAAATTTTGTTGGTCATAGCGAGGTGACAGCCCAATCTGATCGGGCAAGATCCAGATTTGCAGAAAGTGAACCGGTTCCGTTTCAGAATGATTAAATTCACTGTGGGTAATCCCAGTGCCTGCACTCATGATCTGGGCCTCACCAGGGCGGATTACCGAGCCAGTGCCCAAGCTGTCTTTGTGTTCTAACGCACCTTCTAGAACATAGGTGAAAATTTCCATATCTCGGTGGCTGTGGGTCGCAAAACCAGCCCCTGGGACAACCCGATCGTCATTGATGACTCGCAGCGAGCGAAAGCCCATGCGGTTAGGGTCTTGAAACCCTCCAAACGAAAAAGTGTGATAGCTATCTAGCCAGCCCAGTTGGGTGTGCCCCCGGAAGTTGCGATCGTGGAGCAAGTCAGTTTTCATGGGCTCTCCTTTTGGCAGGATGCAGTTACTCTCAAAACAAAAACCATATCCACCCATATCTTAGTTCACCCTATTCAATTGTGGAAACGCCCATGCCTGGGCACTCTATCTGGCTAATTTGGTCACGTCCAGGTGTAAATAATCGATTTATTTTTCAACCGGGGCATTCGTCAGACGACTCCACTCATTCCAAGAGCCATCATAGTTGCGAACGTTGGGATAGCCCAGCAAATACTTTAAGACAAACCAGATATACCCAGCGCGTGCACCAATGGCACAGTATGGAAAGATTTCCTTGTCAGGCGTAATTCCCTGGCTATGGTAAATCGTCTGCAATTCATCAAATGATTTGAAGGTACCATCTTCGTTCAGGGTTAGAATATGTTCGATATGCACTGAGCCTGGAATATGTCCGGCCCGTTCTGTTCCTTCCGGCGGCTTCATCAAAAACTGTTCACCTCGATATTCTTGAGTTGTACGAACGTCTATCAACACTTGATCAGGACGATCAAGGGATAGCTCGATTTCTTTATGTAAGACCCGTAGGCTGTCATCAAGTGATTTTGCACTGTACTGGGTTGGGGCGAAGGTTGATAATTCTGCCGTAACCGGGCGTCCTTCTGCCATCCACTTTTGATGACCCCCATTCATGACGCGGACCTTCTGATGTCCAAATAGTTTTAATAGCCAGAAGATAAACGCGCCGGTGCCTGGGTAGCTGCCATAGGCAATCACCGTGGTCTCGTTAGTAATACCAGACTGGGAAAGCAGTTTCTCTATGGCGGTTTTATCGAGATTTAAACCGAGATCAGGTAAGAGCAGATCAGTAGAGATATTCCAGAAAACAGCTCCTGGAAGATGATTGTTCTGATAGGCTTCTGGGCTCATATCTACCTCTAGCAGACGGATATCGGGCTTATTGAGATGATCCGCAAGCCATTGAGTATCAATTAGCGCTTCAGGGTGAGCGTAGTGAGTCATCATTGTCTCCTAGGGTGTTGAAGTCAAAGAGTTCCGGGGGCAGAAAGTTAGGCATCAGAATCGGGTGGGATCATTCGCCACACACGATGCACCAGGGTTGTAGAAGCGGAAAAGAGAGAGAATCCGATTAAGGGATGAACAACCGCTAAGGGAATTGGCAGGGGCGTTTGTACATGAATGGTTAGAAACTGTAGCCCTAATAAAATTGGGAAACTTGCTGTGAGTATGCGTACTCGCTTAGGGAAGGGAATCCAATAGACCCACGCCAGGAGAATGAGGGACAGGCCGCTGTATCCTCTTACTAGCCAAACGTGGGTTTGCCACCAGGTTGAGGTATGAAAGTAAGCCAGCCCCACCGTCAGCACCTGTGCCGTTAGGCAAAGGTTAAACAGGATGGCAATGGTATAAAAACCGATAACGGCTGGCTGCGATAGGGACTGGGCATGGTCGGTCGCTTGAGCTACAGTCGTATCCGATAAATTTGAAGGAGAGGGCATCATTTAGCTAAAGTAATCATGTCGGTCGCATCAGATAGCTTGCCTTGTAACCACACTGACCTCAGATTAAAGGGAGCCGAACGCCGTCGCATAGACCTCGATCGGGTACACTTTTGCTCTCATGGCAGACAGCAGACAGCCGTTGAATAGAAATATGGAAACTTCTCTACAGTCATTATTTCAAGCGATTGCCCAGGCTCAGAGTGAAGCCGAACTCAGGCAGCCGATCATGGCGACAGTGGGCAGGTACTTTGCTGCCAAGCGATGGAACCTGTGGTTTCTGAGTCAGCTGCCCGCCATTGACGAAAATACGCCAGACCTGATTAAGCGAGCCCTGTCGCTGGACTATAATCCTGTGCTGCGCTATTTGGTTCAGCGGCATGCGGCAGTCCATGATGAAATGATTTTGCCGCCTGGTGTTTGGCAGACCATTTGCCCTCGAGCCGATCACGGCCATGTGATGGTGGGGCCCATTGTCAGCCAGGGAAAGCTTGTGGGGGGTATGGCCTTAACACGTCATCGAGATGCTTCCAAGTTCGATGCTAACGACTTAACAGATTTAAGTGCGTTATCCTTGCATCTCTCAACGCGGTTGGCAGCTTTACAGTCAGCGCCGGTTGCCTTGGCCCTAAACTGCGATCGGCTCACGCCACGGGAAGCCCAAATTGCTGAACGGGTTGCTCAAGGCTTGACGAACCGAGAAATTGGGGCTGCTTTGTGGATTACGGAAAATACAGTTAAACAAGCCTTAAAGCGTATGTTTCGTAAACTGGGGGTTTCATCACGGGCTGAGATGGTGGCACATCTTTCTGCGAAACCAGTGGCTGTCTCTCAAGATAATACAGCGGCTTAGTCCTAACGCAGGACTGCTGCAAAGTGAGTTGAAGACTGTTGAGTGAGTTTGTATATCAGATAGAGTATAGCCAGCGATAAAACAGTTTGGTCAATCGTGGCATTACCCCATAGGTCAGCAATAAAACAACTACATAGGTGCTGATCAGAGCGCTGAGTAATCCAGGAATGCCTGACAGCAGGGGCAGCAGCAGCGGATTGACAAGGTTAACAGCTCCAAAGACCGCGAAAGTTGTCAAGATCGCCATCTTGTACCGAGGAGGCGGTTTTTGCTGAGTGCGGTTAGGCATCGTAAACCAGGTTTCAAACCCGGTCAAGATCTGTATCTTTGAGGTTTTAAAGATCAGGGGTTGGGCTTCTTTTAAGCAGCGTTGGCGTTCTTCTGAGTCGAGCCAGCGCTTCAGGTTTGCGTAGCAATCAAATTTGAGGATGGTGACATATTCTACGCAGATACCGGCTTCGGGGCGAATTACGGTCACACCGAGATGGCCTGGAAACTGACGTGCGATCGCAGAAATTTGCTGAGTCCAGCGTTCATAATCGGCTTCGCGGTTGCGCTTAACCTGCTGAGAAATCACCGCTGTCACCGGTTGCGTATCTTCGCGACGGTCTTGAATAACTTGAATTAAACCAGGATTTTCAGAAGCGCCCATCCTAAAACTGACCTCACGGAGATTTGAAGTGTGTACACAACACCTATCAGGTCTGTTGGTTAAAGTAAAGTTTTGAGAACGGCAGACTGGACTAAAAATCTATGGTAATTATAGATTAGCCAATAGAGAGTTCTTTCATGACAGATTCGATGATGACAACAGCTCGTAAGGCATTTGACTTATTTGCCCAGGGCTGGACTACCGGCGATTTTGAGCCCTATATTGCTCTCCTCGCAGACGAAATGACCTTTTGGTTTCCGACCGGGGTGCATCGGGGTAAGTTTAGCGGCGTTGCCGGTCGGCAAGAGATGATTGCCAAGTGTCATGATCACACCGCAGCGGGCGATCGGCTAACCCTCCATCCGCCTCAGTATGCTTTGATCGACGGTCACTCCGTCATGTTTGAATTTGAATCAGAGGGCCTCTATGAGGGCAAACCTTACCAGGGGCACAATGCGATCGCATTCGAAGTCTCAGCAGGCAAGGTCATTGGCTTTCGTGAATATTTTGGCGACCTGGGCGAATGAAGCTATTCAGTAGGGGGTTGGTGTAGTCCAAATCGAATCCCTTGGGGATCACGGCAAGTGCAAAATTGTCCGAAACCGGGTTCATCGGGGCCTGGGTTGTCTGCTTCGCCACCGAATTCTTTGACCCGTGCGATCGCAGCTTTTAGATCAGGCACACTAAAGAAAACAAAGCACTGCGGCTCTGGATCATTCCCATGCAGGCCCACTTTGATCGATGGCGTTTGAAACCAGCCCTCACCGTTATTCCCCATTGGGGTAAATTGCCAGCCAAAAAGCTGCTCAAAAAATTGACCAGATGCCTCAGCAACTTGCGAGCCCATCTCGATATGAGAGACTTCACCAGTCATACATTACTCCAGTAACTGCCCTATCAAACTAGGATAGGCAAAAAGGGAGGTTATGTCTTGAAGGAAATTGACCTCTCGCTAGTTGATAGCGAAACCTCTAAGGATCGAGGATCAAATAGGGAATTCAAGCTAAAAGCCGATACTTTATCCCCTCCTAGGAGGGGCGACGGGGTGGGTTGGCCATTGGCGCTAGCGATCGAGACCCACCCCGCCTTACAGGCACCCCTCCCAAGGAGGGGATTTAGTCGGATAC
>JBCDDJ010000233.1:0-9919 GCA_039180385.1 Cyanobacteria bacterium P01_G01_bin.38
CTGAGCTTTCTGCGTCAGGTTGCATATTATCAGAGTCAGCGGGCAGCGGACTCGTCTGATCAACGCGGCTACTATCCTCACTGTCCTCCAGACTATCCGATACTGCTGGCTCTTCCGAGGTTGGAGTGCTGTCGTCCGGGGTAAGCGTTTCGTCAGGAGCGCCTGCTGACGTCAGTTTATCGGCAGCAGGTACTGCAGCGTCCGCTGCCCCAGCGTCAAGATCTGATGATGTTAGGCCATCAGTTTGTGGCAATGATTGAATTGCAGCAGATGTGTTAGCTGGTGTTGGGGTATCCGCAAGCGTTGTCAGTGCCTCAGGCAGAGGGGTATCCGGTAGAGGCTCCTCGATATTCGTCACAATCAGCTCAATCCGATCGAGCGTGGTGATATCGGGCGGGGGCGGCGTTCTCTCAGGCAGCCAAAACAGCCCAAACCATAGACCTACAGCACCCAGACTTCCTGAAGCTAACCAGCGCCAGGTGCGTGTGTTTTCTCTCATATGTTGGTTTAGGCACGCTTCAGAAAGCCCCATCCCTTAGTGTCTCCTATTCTTGGATGCATCCTGTCTCAGCTGTCTCAGTTGCACAGATTTTTGAGTCATGGCCTGTTTGAATGCTAAGCTGTCTCTCATTCGTGAGCAAGTTTTTTTTAGGTTGTCGCCAAAGCGACATTATCAACCAATCGCGAGGACTTAACTGTGTCTATTCGTGACATTTTCACGGCGGGTGGCATTGTGATGTGGCCCTTGCTAGTGTTTTCAATCATTGCCATTGGCGTTATTGTTGAGCGTTGTGTGTTTTGGATTCGGGTAAATCAGCGGCAGCGAGCGGTCGTCAAAGACGTTTTACAAACCTACCGTCGCGCACCTGTTGATGTGTTTCCAAAGCTCAAGCAAAATATTAGTCTGCCACTGGCTCGAATTTTTCTAGAGGCCTTAGAGCTAGAGGGAGCTTCACCTAATCAGTTTAGACTAGCCCTGGAGAGTGCGACTCAGGCAGAGCTGCCCTTGCTCAAACGGTTTAATACGGTGTTTCAAACAATCATTTCGGTTTCACCTCTATTAGGACTTTTGGGCACCATTCTGGGGCTGATTCGATCTTTTGCAGCGATTCAACTGGGTGAGGCAGGCGGCAACACTGAAGTGGTAACAGGCGGCATTAGTGAGGCCCTGGTCTCAACAGCGGCTGGTTTAGTTGTGGCAATCTTTACGCTATTATTCGCAAACTTATTTCGCGGCATCTATCGCCGACAGGTCGCATTGCTACAAGAGTATGGCGGACAGCTCGAAATTTTATACGAATGGCATTATGAGGCTCTTAAAAAAGGAGACATTGAACATGCGCGTTTGGGATCAGGAACCAGATGATGAACTAGAGATCAATATCGTCCCTATGATTGATGTGATCTTTGCAATCCTAGCTTTTTTCATTCTCTCAACTCTATTTTTGACCCGCTCTGAAGGATTGCCAGTTAGCCTTCCCAATGCAGAGACTGCCGATATTCAGCAAGGTGCTGATATCACCATCACAATTCAGGAAGACGGCCAGCTCTTTCTAAATCAGCGACCCATTAAAATTGCCCAAATCAAAGCTGAGATAGAAGCTAGCTCGACTCCTAAAACATCTGTAGCAATTACGGTACAGGCAGACCAAAAAGTCTTTCATGGTCAGGTTGTTGAAGTCATGGACATCCTACGCACCATTGAGGGGGCAACCCTGGGTATTGCAACCGAGTCTACAACAAAACAACAAGAATAGGGACACCGAAAACACAGTGCCCCTTGAAATAATGAACAAACTTTACAGCTTTCAATAAGAAGTGCCGCATTGCCTCATTGTGCTCAATGAATTTCGATTCGTCAAAAGACAGATGGTCAAAGTTAGCACAAATCCGCACCTCGGCTGTTCCAAAACATAATTACGACAAAGGATTTGGGCTTTGCTTAAACGCTCGGTTTAAGGAGAACTTTTCTCTTAGACGATTGCCTACAGACAAAATCCCAGACAAAAAATTGTGTCTGCGAGAGTCCTCCCCTTGGTAAAGGGCATTAGATATCACCAAGCCTTCCCACAAGGTAGATCATCTACCTGCACAGCCTTTAATGAGTTTTTTGCTTAATGATGAAACGGAATAATGAGTAGCGGCAAGGTCGCTGCGATCAGCCAAAGCCAGAATCTCACGCTCAGTCTGCTCGATTGCCAGGTTTGACCCAGTAGCGCCTCGACCCGCTCTTGCATCCGCAGGTTAATCACATTGCAGCTAAAGGTGGCTGCATTGGGGCTCATCTGTAACCAGGGGGCTTTTGCAACTTCGACCAGAGACTCAGCCAGGAGCAACGGTTCTGTATATTCCGAAGCCCATCGGTCAGCTCGGATTTCTCTGAGCAGCAATAGCTCTTGCCAGAGTCGCTCAGTTTGGGGCAACCATTGAGTGATGGCCTTAAGCCAGCCCAGCCAGAAAAACCAAAAAGTATCGCGATAGTGGTGATGGGCCTGTTCATGGAGCAGCACAGCCTGCAAATGGGGCTCATCCAATAAATCTAATAACCCTTGACTCACCACCAACTCGGGTTTCCAGAAACCCACCTGGGCGCTGTAGGGCAGATGACCCTCTAATAGACGGCAGGGATACGCCTGCACCGTGGCCAGCGGGTGATGCTGCACAGCCCGCAGTGACTGCCAGCCTTTCTGACTCAGCTGCACGAGCCAAACCAGAGAAAGGATGACAAAAACAATTGATAAGGCATATAGCGACCAACCTTCCCAATGATGAACCATCTGGCCAGATGGCCCCATGCACAAAAGCGCGATCGCACTCATCACCACCAACAAAATCGGAGCCAATAACCCAATCAGCGCCCGATGCCACCGCTCAACGACGGTCCCCTGGGGCTCATAGCTCAACCGCAAACCACAGGCAAATGTCAGCGAAACCAGCACCAGGGCGAGATGCATCATGGTTGCTCCTCCTGCTGGCGACGCGCCGCCTGGATTTGCTGATTAATCGCATCTAGCTGCTCAAGGCTAGCAACATCTAACGTATCGGCAAAAGCCGCCACAATATCCGGGTTGCTAATTGCTAAAAACTGCTTTAGCTGATCGTGGGCTTTCACAATTTGCAGGTCAGTTTTGGACAGTTTTGGCTGCCAGCAAAATGCCCGCCCCTCTTTTCGCCGCACGACCCATCCTTTTTTTGCTAGACGATGGAGCACCGTCGTCACCGAAGCATACGCCAACTCCCGATCCGGATCGCTCAAGATCTGGTCATGAATCTCTCGCACAGTAGGAGACCCTAACCGCCAGATCAGCTCCATAATCTCGGCCTCTAGAGGCCCCAGTTTAGTTTGCCGGGGGATGTAGTCGGGGAAAGGAGGCATGGGTGAGCTAGTGATGAGGATAGGCGTATTGTATCAGTTTGGGCTGTGGAAAGAGCGCGGAGATGGGGTGGGTGGGGAAGATAGGGAAGGCGTCGGAATCGCAGCTTGTATGTGCTGTTTGTCTTCTCCCTCACCTGTCCCATCTTCCCTATCTCTCTATACCTACCCCTCACTTTGCGGAAACGGATCAACCGCTTCCAGGCTTTGCTTAACCGCCTCTAGCGGATTGGGCTTGGTCTGCTCTGGCGTCTCTGCCACAACCACCGTCGGGTAAGGCTTGAGCACCTCAGCCTCGACCCAGCCTGAATAGTAGCGCACCTGGGTCTCAGTAGCGCTGAGGTTGAGCAGGTCCAGGTCGCCTCGGATGGCATACCAGTCGTTGATATAGCCTGTGTAGTCAGCCGGGCCGATGCCCTGGGGACCCCCACCGAAATGATTTTCAGAGACTGCATCCTGTGATCGCACAAAGTGATCACCATGCCAGTGCCAGTCGTTGCCAGGCCAAGAGAAATTAGCCGGGGTGGTATAGCGATAGAGCGCACCCTCTGTGTAGCGCTGAGCGCCTAGATCCAGGGTCACCTCAAAGCCTTCGGGATATCGCACCTCATAGCGAGGGTTGCCATCCTCCTCAGCTAGCTCCGTATCGGACGCCCAAAGCACTTCAACCGATTTTCGAGTCAGCTGGGTAGCCGCGTCCTTAGCAAGTAGGGTGTTGTACAGCGGCGTGCCGTCTTCAGGCACATCAGCCACAGCGATAAATCGCCAGCAGTTCCAGCTGTCCTCTGAGTCAATGGTTTGCCAGTCAATCTCACAGGCTCCGTTGCCCGTGCCCACCCATAGGGCATCCTCCAGGCTAAGCACCCGATGGGGGATAGCCCCCACCAGCGGGCTGTTGTGGACTGAATAGGTTTCTATGTCGTCTTGCCCAGGGCGGTAGGCCACCAACCCCTGGGCAGGAATGTAGGGATTACCTTCGCCAGAAAGCTGGGTACCTAGCCAGATCATCAGCTCGTCCCCTTCTCCGGTCATCGCCATACCTGTAATCTGAACTTCGTCCAGGTCTTTGGGCTGCCACAGCTTGATTTCGTCAGCCTCGGGCTGATACTGAACAATGGTGGTGACGCCCGTATTGCCTTCCCCTTGCTCAAAGGCCACGGCCCACCAGAGGGCGTCCTGATAGCTGAGGGTCTGGCTAATGCGGGGCACTCCGAGCTGTCCCCCTAGCTCAGGCTGGACCAAATCCGCCGACGTATACAAAACTTTCGCCGTGGGGTCTGTTTCCCCGGGCTTGATCAGCTCAAATATAACCTTTTCTTCGGTGGGCGCGGCTGGGGGTTCGCCTTCTCCAAGCTGCTCCCCAATCCAGTCAGCTTCCAAACGTATCCGGGCTTTATAAGCAGCGTCTGCTAGCTCTACCGTTTCATAGTCTGGGTTTTCAATCTCACCCAGAAGCGCGTCGTAGTCAATGGGGTCATCATCTGTGGCCTCACCTTCAAAAACTGCCCAGCTGCGATCGCTGCGGCAAAAGACAAATCGATAGAGGCTGTTTTCAAAGGCAACGGTATCATCGGTGGCCTCTACAGTGTCAGGCCGAAAATTAAATTGCTCAAAGACTAGGCCCTCGGTGGGGACCCGCAGGGTTAGATCAGGGTCCGAAGGGGGGCAGTTGGCAACGCTATCTTGGGTAATGGCAGGGACCGCTTCATCACTTTGTGCCGTAGGGGGCTCGGTGGGCTCAACTTGATTACCGACCTGGGATCGACAGCCGGTTAGCAGTCCCAAAATGAGCACAGCACCCCAAAATTTACGATTCATCCTGACTCCTCAATGCATTACCCTAACTCGGGTCTATCGCAACATTGCGGTTTCGCTAAACAACTTCTGCTATAGGGTTTTGCGACGCAATCTAGCGATAGCTTATACCCCTATGCTACGTAGAGGTCATATCGTTTGTTTGTAACGTTTCTTCCACAAACTCAAGTGGCACAGAAGAAGGCAACCCCATTGGGTTTTGAGTACGGGCTGGGTTGGGGCGCGGAGACGCTTCAGCACAAAACCTCCGTGCAGAATCCAGAAATTGCTTTTAAGATCACCTAGATAGGCAAATCCGCGAACTGACCAGTCAGCGCTTGCGCTATCGCAAGCCCCCAATCCATGAGCAAATTCGACATCCAGGCCCCGTTTGAGCCCAAGGGCGACCAGCCCAAAGCGATTAAGCAACTCACCCAGTTTCTCAAGCAAGGTAAATCTTACCAGACCCTTTTAGGGGCAACGGGTACGGGTAAGACCCACACCGTTGCCCGCGTGATTGACAAAATCGGTCGACCCACGCTGCTGCTGGCCCACAATAAGACCCTGGCAGCTCAGCTATGTAACGAGCTGCGAGAGTTTTTCCCAGACAACGCCGTCGAATATTTTATTAGCTATTACGACTACTACCAGCCCGAGGCGTATATCCCCGTCACCGACACCTACATTGCTAAGACCGCCTCAATCAACGAAGAAATCGACATGCTGCGCCACTCAGCGACGCGATCGCTGTTTGAGCGCAAAGATGTGATTGTGGTGGCCTCCATCAGCTGCATCTATGGTTTGGGGATCCCGTCTGAATACCTCAAAGCATCGATCCCGCTGCGGGTGGGATTAGAAGCAGATCCCCGGCTAATCCTGCGAGATCTGGTATCGATTCAATACACCCGCAATGATATTGATCTGGGGCGCGGTCGGTTTCGCGTCAAAGGAGATGTGCTCGAGATTGGCCCCGCCTACGAAGATCGCATCATCCGGGTTGAGTTTTTTGGCGACGAGATTGACGCTATTCGCTACATTGACCCGGTGACTGGGGCCACCCTGCAAAGTATGGAAGCGGTGAATGTGTACCCCGCCCGACACTTTGTCACCCCTGAGGATAAACTTGAAGCCGCCTGTGACGGCATCCGCGACGAGCTTAAAGAACAGCTAGAGCTTCTAGAAAAAGAAGGGAAATTGCTCGAGGCCCAGCGGCTGGAGCAGCGCACCCGCTATGATCTAGAAATGCTCCGCGAGGTGGGCTACTGCAACGGCGTTGAAAACTATTCTCGCCATCTCGCCGGGCGGGTTGCGGGCGCTCCACCCGAGTGTTTGCTAGATTATTTTCCCAAAGATTGGCTGCTGGTAATTGACGAGTCCCATGTCACCATTCCCCAGATTCGCGGCATGTATAACGGCGACCAGGCTCGGAAGAAAGTGCTGATCGATCACGGCTTCCGGCTACCTAGTGCCGCTGACAATCGCCCCCTCAAGGCAGAAGAGTTTTGGGATAAAGTGCAACAGTGTATCTTTGTCTCAGCCACACCCGGGACTTGGGAAATGGATATTTCAGGGCCTCGAGTCGCTGAGCAAATCATTCGCCCGACTGGCGTACTCGACCCTGAGATCTTTGTGCGACCCACCGATGGGCAGGTAGACGATCTGCTGGCCGAAATCCGGGAGCGGACAACTCGCGATGAGCGTACCCTGGTGACAACACTCACCAAACGCATGGCCGAAGACCTCACCGAGTATTTCGAAGAACACGGCGTTCGAGTCCGCTACCTACACTCCGAGATTCACTCCATCGAGCGGATTGAAATCATTCAAGATTTGCAGAATGGCAACTTTGACGTGCTGGTCGGGGTGAACCTGCTCAGAGAAGGCTTAGACTTACCAGAGGTCTCCCTCGTCGCCATTCTAGATGCTGATAAAGAAGGTTTCTTAAGGGCAGAGCGCTCGCTAATTCAGACCATGGGGCGAGCCGCACGCCATGTTCGAGGACAGGCCATTCTTTACGCCAACAACCTCACCGATAGCATGGCTAGAGCCATCGATGAAACCGAGCGTCGCCGCACTATTCAGATGGCCTACAACGAAAAGCACGGCATTGAACCCAAGCCGATTGTTCGCCGCAAGAGCAATGCCATCTTGTCATTCTTGGAAGTCTCTCGTCGGCTCAATGCCCAAGAGCTAGAAGAGGTCTACGAACATCGCGATGATCTGCCCCTTGAGGATATTCCTGAGTTTATCGGTCAGCTTGAAAAGCAGATGAAAGAAGCCTCTAAGAATTTGGAGTTTGAAGAAGCGGCTAAATATCGCGATCGCATTAAGCACCTGCGAGATAAGCTGCTGGGTAAATCACGGGCAGCAGCAAAAGAAGAGGTTTAACGCCCGCAGTACGGTCAAAATTGGAAGCGCAGTGGAAATTTTGTCCCAGTGACTTCACTTATTAGGCGATTCTGAGTAATTATTAAAGGCCGCGAAGAATGTCCAACCTATTAGCCGGAGCATAAGGAGATAGAAAATCTGGAATGGTGTTTTTAGTGCGCCTAGGGCGACTAAGAAATTGCACAGGCCATTCTGTAATCCGATTTTCTTTCACATGAATGTATTTTTTCGGCTCAGGTTCGTCTATGTATTCTTCCTGCAACACAAGAGCTATGGGTTCTTTCGCTCCTTTTGTGGTCTGAGAGAACTCCAATGCTTCTTCATATGTTTCGAAAACATAGTAGTAATCATTGCCATCTTCTAAGTCTGGTGCGCCATCATGTGGATGGCACCAAACGCGATACTCAAGAACATGATCCCAAACGTAACCGCCTCCTGCTTTTGCAAGAGCGTCATAGGTTCCGACCTTTTCAGGGTCCTTGACTTCCGGATATTTGCTCATAACTTTTACTTACGCCTAACGTTCCTGGTCAGCGGTTGCCAATCGCGCTGCAACTTAGTCAAGTTGTGTATGTCAATCCGCTGCACCAGGGTTGTTATGCCGCATTTTATTATGAATAGTTCACGGCGAGTGACTACCATTGCAGACTTCTTCTACTGTATCGAATCTAAAATTTGCTTAAGCAGCTTCACTACATCCTCCCGCTTGTGTGTTTTATCTGACCATTCCATACCTGCAAAGGCTTTTGAATATTTCACCACTAAATTCAATGCAGAAACGTATTTTTCCCCTTCTAAATCTTGGTAAGTAATTTCAATAGGCAAAGAACTTCCATATCTCCATATATTATCTTCAGACTTACTTGATGTTAGCCCAAAGTAATTAGATCTTTTGTCACCATCAATTAGTAGGGGTATTGTCCCTTCAACGTTAAAGCATTTGAGGATTGCTTCAACTCCAGAATTATCTATTTCTTGAGTAATACATTTTCTGAAATCCTCATCACTTAACTTCAAATCTAGACAAACATTGACTGCTGGACGATTGCCGCTGTTAATGATTAACAAGTTATACATGGTTGCCACATTTCCAGCCGAGTGAGTTTCGACAAATGCTGACAAAATAGGCCGATTAGCTTTTCTCCACAACCTTGTGGTATTGAAAAATGAAAAAACTGCTACCAGAGTAGCTATTCCCATAAATACTGTACGCAGCGTTTCATCCATATTTCAAAGATCTATTTAGATTGATAGATTTCCTCAACATCCAATTCAAAGCCTTCCCAAGTTGGAAGGAAATATGCTGACTTGAATCTAGCACTGGCAGATAAGTTGATGGTTACGTCCCCACAGAAGTTTAAGCGGCATAACTATTATGTATACGAAAACTTTCTGGATAATACCCTTCAGAATGCAGTTATCCAGAAAGTTTCTGGATAATACCGTGAGCCAGGAGTTATCCAGAAGGCTTTATCTTTATTGGTTTAAATGAAATATCGAGCAATAATTGCTACATAGGAGTTTCACAATTTTTACGTAGCAATTCAGGGTGGTCGGGGTGTACTCCGTCCTCTAGATATTTGAGCTGCCACCAACGCGGAGAGGGAAAGAAGTGGAGAATCATGATTAATGAGAGTTCTCTACTTCTCCATAGCCCTAATTTACCCGCACCAATCGAATCTCAGTGCGCTGATTTTTAGCATCCACAGGCGCAACGCCTGCCAGGGGCTCATTAAACCCTTTGCCCTCAGCCACAATATTGTTGCCAACCCCTTTCTGCTTCAGATAGTTCACCACTACCTGGGCGCGCTGCTGACTGAGCTGTTGATTCAACGCCGCTGAGCCCGTTTTCGACGTATGCCCAATCACCCGCACAGCCACCGTCTGGACGTTAAACTCTTTAATCTCTTCCGCCAGCTGATTGAGGGTTTGTTGACCTTCTGGTGCAATATTGGCCGAGCCAGTGGCAAACTTCACTTCCCCCGTCACCTGGAGATTACCAATGGTGGGAGCGGCTGTGACCGCGCTGGCCTCTAGCTGGGGTGTTGTTGTCTGCTCCTGAACCGCCGCGCCTTCTAAAATTGCAGCGAGTTCAGGATTGTCGGTCTTAATCACATCGATCAGGGCTTGGGTGTTGGCCACCGCGTTGCTGATAAAGTCCGTCGTGTAGTAGCTGTCGGGCTGAGCGGGCACCTGATCAAGCTGCCCCGCCAGAGTGAGCACCGCTGCGGTGGCCTCAATTCGCTTGGCGAGTGTGCCATCGGTCATCCACTGGTTAGCCTCAACCGAGGTAAAGAAATCAATGCCTTGCATCACCACAGCGGCATCACTGCTCGACAGGCCACCATCGGTTTGGATTTGTGC
>JBCDDJ010000234.1:0-9903 GCA_039180385.1 Cyanobacteria bacterium P01_G01_bin.38
TAGGGCCAGCTGCCAGGATGACGGCCTGCTGAGCCAGCGCCTCCGCCTCCGCCGTAATCACCTCAGCCGGGTTAAAGTCTAGCGTTTGCAACAGCTGCCGCCACTGGGACGCACTCAGCAAGGCACTGTCTGAACGCAGGGCCGAATCCGTAAACTTCCACCAGCCCTCAGTCAGGCCAAAAATCAGGTCAACCCAGGCCTGGGGCTGGACGCCCTCTAGCAGCACCAGCAGCCCCCCTGGCGCAAGCAGCTGCTTAACGTGGGCCAAGGTTTGGGTGAGATCCGCCGTGGCATGGAGCACATTAGCCGCCAAAATCAGGTCGTAATGATGCGTTAAAAATCCCTGGCTCTGTGGATCTTGCTCGATATCTAACACCCGATATTGCACAAACGGATAGGTCTGAAATTTTTGCTCGGCCTTAGCCATAAACAGATAAGACACATCGGTAAAGTGGTATTCGCTGCGATCGGCGGGCAGCTGCGGCAGGACAGAAGCCGTCGTCCCCCCCGTGCCCGCGCCAATTTCTAAGATGCGAATGGGCCGATCGGCAGGCAGCTGTGCGAGAGCCGTCGCCACTGCCTGCTGGACCAGGTGATTGGCCACCTGTGACCCTGGAGAATCTTGGTAGAGTCGCTCTACAGCGGCGAGGGAGCCCTCTGGGAACAG
The DNA here is from genome assembly GCA_039180385.1 of Cyanobacteria bacterium P01_G01_bin.38. Classification (GTDB taxonomy): domain Bacteria; phylum Cyanobacteriota; class Cyanobacteriia; order Phormidesmidales; family Phormidesmidaceae; genus SIO4C1. The sequence goes on from JBCDDJ010000234.1 coordinate 668, forward strand.
CAGCTGCAGCGGGTCGGTCTGGCCCTGTAGAACCGCAGCCAGCTGCTGGCCACAGCGCCCCAACAAATCTAGCTCCGCCGAGCACTGGGGATACTCAGCCCGAAGCGACCGCCAGGTGGGCTGCGGATCGCTGACTGCCCCCGTCTGGCAAATCTCCCATTCATCCGCTGCGATCGCCTGACAAACACCCGCCTGCTGCAAAATCTGCATCAGCCGCTTGAGTAAACGTTGATGGGCCCTGACCCCCTCCACCTGCTGAGTGATAGCAGCCACCGACAGCCGCTGTCCGGGGGACAATGCTATGCCCATCTGCTGAAAGGCCCAGAGAATATAGACCGTGCTTAGGGCTTCCAGTTTTGGGAAAAGCGATCGATAGACAGATAAAGGGGCCCAGCCGTCCTGCTGAGACATCTGGTGGCGCACCTGCTGAGCGATGTCCAACGGAGATGGCAGGTAGTCTGGTGCTGGCAGCTGGGCTGGCTGGGGTAGCCACTCTACCCTGTAAAACCAGTCTTTGAGATTGGCGGGGCGATCGCGCTGCTGGGCCTGCTGTAGTCGCAGCCCCGTTATCCGCATTACCTCCTGGCCAGCTGCCGTAAAAATTCGCACGTCTCCGAGATAGGCAGACGCCCCCACAGTGGCTTCGGAGCGCAGCACGGCGTGGCTCCAGAGTGCCGAGTCAACGGGCCCATTCCCTGGCTGGAGGGTGCCCAGACTGGCGGGCAGGTAGTGCGATCGCGAGACCACCGACGGGTCAGTTTGCGGTTGCCCAGTCGGAATTGTGGCAAAAAAGACTTGTAAACACGCATCCAGCAACGCTGGATGAACGCCGTAGCCAGCCACCTCTGATACCAGCGAGGCAGGCAGGCAAATTTTGCCCAACGCTTCTCTCTCCCCTCGCCAGAGCTGGACGATGCCGCGAAAGCTTATCCCCAACTCAACGCCTTGAGCCTGGAGGCGCTGATAAAAATCTGCCCCCGTTACCGTCTGGTAGCAGCGGCCTTGAATCTCATCTAAGTCGCCTGCCAGCGCAGGCTCATCAAACGTTAGGACTTCCGGAGGGTGTCCAACCGGCAACGAGATCGGTCGTGACGGCGATTTGATTAACGCCAAAGGTGGCTGAGCGATAGACGGGGTATCAGCCACTGCAGCACAGGCCCGACGCAGCCGATCAAGGTGGGGAAGATTTTCTAGAATCAGCTCTACATCCGGGCCAAAGTCTAACAGGCAGGCAATTTCATTGACCCCGATCTGTCGCAGCTGCTCAACCAAGCCAACGCAGCTCTCGGACGTGCCCAACAGGGCGCGACGATCGTGAAAAAATTTCTCAAAAATCAGATGGGTAACGCTGTCCAAATCGGCTGGAGATAACGTCTCAACAGAGACCTGGATGCCGCGGCTGTGGCCCAGCCCTGCCAGCAGATTGACGTTGGCCTTGAGATAGTCGCAATAGGGCGATCTCACCTGTTCTTGGACCGACGCGAGATTGTCACCCACAAAGGTATGGAGAGTGACCGTCACCTGTCCGGTCTCTGGATCATGACCCTGCTCCAGGCGAGCCTGACGGTAGAGGGCAATTTTTTCTGCCAGGACCTCTACTTCTTGATCAAACAGGTGGGTGAGCAGATGGGCCCCCATCTGCCCGGCTTTGATAAAGGTGTCAGGGTTGCTGGCTGCCGTGATCCAAATGGGCAATTCTGATTGAATGGGGGTGGGGTAAATCCTGACCTCCTGACGATCGCCATCTCCCCGAGTAATTGAGATTGATTCTCCTCGCCAGAGTGCCTGCACCTGTCGGATGCCCCGGTACATCTCTGAGTGGCGATGGCCATAGCGTTCTGGGAAAAAGGCAAAGTCGCTTGGATTCCAGCCTGAGGCAAACGAGACCCCGACTCTACCCCCTGACAGGTTATCGACCATAGCCCAGTCTTCTGCGATGCGCAGGGGATGATGCAGCGGCATGACTACGCTGCCCGCTCGCAGCTGGACTCGCTGGGTCTCGCGGGCCAGCGCCGCCTGCAAAACCGCCGGATTAGGATAGAGACAGCCCATGCTCGTAAAATGGCGCTCGGGCACCCAAATACTAGAGAATCCGTGCTGATCGGCAAATTTGGCACTCTCGACAATCAGCCGATATTTGTCTCGATCCGTGGCGGTCTCCCCACTGGTAAAAAACATCAGGCCAAACTGCATGGCTTGAGCTGCTCTCTGGGGGCGGGTTTTCTGAATAATCGTAGATGTTGACATCAGTGGTCAATCCCAAAGCTATGCGTGATGAACATGGGCGCTGGCATGGAGAACCCAGTCGGCGCAAGTCTCTTGTGAGCGAGTCGCCTGGGCGTAAACCTGAAAGGTACTGGGGCGATCTGGCTGCTCTGTCAGCACCACCTGTACAGAACAGGGCGTGTGCTCAGATAAAAACAACGGGGTGTGCAGCTGTAAATCGCTCAGCCGATAGTTGTCAGACGTCCCCAAGGCGGCCTTGGCCGCGGCCAGAGCCATCTCTACGTAGGCCCCTAAAAACAAAACGGCGCTGCCCCAGAGTCGGTGTTCTCCTAAATAAGGCAGTCGCTGGGAGTCAAGCTCGACCCACCACAAATGCTCCCCAGGCCGATGGGCTGCCGCCATTAGGGGGCGACCCAGCAAGGGATGCCCGTCAGTGCGGCTTTGGCCGCTCCCATTCCGCGCAACCGCGCTCTTGTGAGACCCATTGGGATTAACCTGCGACTGGGGACTCACCCGCGCTGCGGATGACGAAGATTGACCTGGATGCTCCGTATGACTCGTAAACCAATAGCGCTGACGCTGAAAGGGGTAGGTCGGCAGTGACACTCGCTGGCGAACATAGCCTTGATCAACCCCCCGCCAGTCAATCGCCGCCCCTGCCCCGTAGAGCTTGCCCAGACTTTGTAGCAGCCCGGACCAATCGGCTTGCCCCGGGCGCAAACTGGGGAGCCATTGCCCCTGCTCGGCCTCAGGTAAACAAGCTTGCCCCATGCCCAGCAGCACCGGTTTAGGGCCTATCTCTAGAAACCCATGGCAGCCTCGCTGCCCCAGGGTGGCCATGGCCGCAGCAAACTGTACCGGCTGACACACATGGTTTACCCAATAGTCAAGGGTGGCAATCTCAGCGGGTGCAAGTTTGCCCGTGACGGTGCTGACCAACGGCGTTTGAGGTGGGGCAAACGTGATCTCTGAGGCCACCTGCCGAAACTCATCTAGCATAGGGACCATCAGGGGGGAGTGAAACGCGTGGGACACCTGCAACGGCTTGGTCTTGATGCCCAGGTCGTTCAGCCGAGCGGCGATCGCACCCACGCGCTGACGCTGACCGGAAATGACCACATTACCGGGGCCATTAACAGCGGCGATCGCCACCTCAGCCGCATCGGGTTCGATCAGCTGAGCGACCTGGCCCTCGTCGCTGGCGACCGCCACCATGGCACCGTCCTGCGGCAAAGCCTGCATCAGGCGGCCACGGGCGGCAATCAGCCTGAGGCCGTCCTCCAGGCTAAACACCCCAGCCCGTTGGGCGGCGACATACTCTCCGATGCTGTGGCCCATGACAATGTCGGGGATAATCCCCCAAGACCGCCAGAGTTCAGCCAGGGCATACTCTAGGGCAAACAGGGCGGGCTGTGTGTAGCGAGTCTGATCAATCTGAGCGCTCGCCTCACCGGCCAGCGGATAAAGCACCGTGAGCAAAGAGGTGTCTAGCTGATCGCGCAAAATCTCGTCACAGCGCTCCAGCGTTCGCCGAAACCCTGGATGAGTCTCATAGAGCTGGCGACCCATTTGCACAAACTGAGCCCCCTGCCCGGTAAACAAAAACGCGATCTTGGGCGGCGCGCCGCTCGGCTTGGCCTGATGGAGCACCCCGGCACAAGGTTGGTTGGCTAAAAACTGGGTGAGCTGGTGCTGTAGCTGAGACTTTGACTTTGTGGCGATTGCCAACCGATGGGGAAAGTGAGCCCGCCCCGTATTGGCCGTAAAACAGATATCGGCTAGGGTGGCTTGACCCGCTTGCAGCAGATAGTCTTGATAGCGCTGAGCCAAATCTCGCAGCGCTAGCTGCGTTTTAGCCGACAGTGTTAACAGCTGCCACGGACGCTCGCTGCCTGGCTGAGCCGGTAGACTGCCCTTGCTTTCGGGATTCGCCCCAGGCAGCTCCGCCCCCTCAAGAATGACGTGGGCGTTTGTCCCACCAAAGCCGAAGGCACTCACCCCCGCCAGACGAAAGGGGGCTTCCGTTGCCCATGGCTGGGTCTCGGTGGCGATCTCAAAAGGGGTTTGATCGAGGGTGATATAAGGATTTAAACGGCTCAGATTTAAGTGGGGCGGAATCTCCTGGTGCTGCAACGCCAGCACTGTCTTGATCAGCCCAGCCATACCGGCGGCAGCTTCTAAATGCCCCAGATTAGTTTTGACTGACCCTAAATAACACGGGGTTTGGGGTGAGCGCCCTTGCGCTAAAACGGTCTGTAGTGCCTCAACCTCAATCGGATCTCCCAGGGGGGTGCCTGTGCCGTGGGCCTCGACATATTGGATCTCAGCGGGTGCAACATTAGCCCGAGCCAGGGCCTGACGGATAACCGCTTGCTGCGCAGGCCCGTTGGGGGCTGTCAGCCCGTTGCTGCGACCATCTTGATTGACCGCAGAGCCTCGAATAACGGCCAAAATGCGATCGCAATCGTTTTGAGCCTCGCTAAGACGTTTTAAGATCACAACGCCGCATCCCTCTCCCCTCACATAGCCATCTGCTGCCGCATCAAAGGTTTTGCAGCGACCATCCGCCGCCATCATCTGGGCCTGGGAGAAGGCCTGGGTTAATTCAGGAGACAACACCGCATTGACCCCGCCAACCAGGGCAAGATCGCACTCTCCCTGCCTTAAACTTTGGCAAGCCAAATGTACTGCCACCAGCCCAGAGGAGCAAGCAGTATCCACCGCTAAGCTAGGCCCTTGCAAATTTAATTTGTAGGAGAGACGATTGGCCGCAATGCTCAGGGCGTTGCCCGTGCCCACGTAGGCATCTACCTGGGCTGGCTCAGCGACAATTTGCTGAGCGTAGTCGTTGCTACTAATGCCCACAAACACCCCGGTCTGAGTACCAGAGAGCTGGTTAGGAGACTTGCCAGCGTGCTCTAGCGCCTGCCAAGCCACCTCTAGCAACCAGCGCTGTTGGGGGTCAATTTTCTCGGCCTCCCGGGGGGCAATCTCAAAAAAAGCGGCATCAAACTGATCAATGGCTGTTAAAAATCCGCCCCACTGGGTTCGCTGTGCTGAACTCGGATCTTCTGCCGACACACTCGGCGTGCCTGTCGTCCCGCGATCGATCGGGGCTTCTCTAATCGCCGCCTGACCGCTGCGCAGCAGCTCCCAAAACGCCTCAGGACTCTCTCCCCCCGGAAAGCGACAGCCCAGTCCGATAATGGCAACGGGCTCATGTTCTAGAGACCGTTTAGGGGACGCGCTCTCGGCATGGGGCTCTGACGACAGTTCCCCCTCAGCCAGATGTCGAGCCAATCGAGCAATGGTGGGATAATCGTAAATCAGCGTCGGAGACAGCGGTCGAGCCAGCCATGTCTCGAGTTCTCCAGAAAGACTCACCGCCGTGGCAGAGTCTAGACCATGGCTAGAGAACGGCTCCTGGGGCTCAATCTCGGTGGGCTCAACCTTGAGGTAACTGGCAATGCGGGTTACCAGCCAGGCTTCAATTCTGGAGGCTGAGAGGAGTGTTGTGTCAGGTTTAGCAGCTGCCTCAGCGTGCGGGGGTGAGGCCCTGTCCGTTAAGGATGGGCTTGTTAAAGATGGGTGTGTTGGTAATGAGTTTGTCAGTCTGACCTGTTTCGCGGGGGCAACTTGCTGGGCCAAGGTCTCCATGTCTGTCTTTAATTGAATCCATTCTGTCTTGTGGCGCGGATTTTCTAACCAGTCGCCCACCACATTTAACGTATTTGCTTGAAAACCTTGCTGACAAGCGTGACGCTGAATCTTGCCGCTGGAGGTTTTGGGAATGCTGCCTGTCTTGAGCAACAGAATCGCATACACCTGTAAATCGTGGTTGACCGCAATTGCCTGACGAACCGCCTGCGTAATCTCTAAAACATTGAGATCGCGCAAATGGCGACGTTCGACCTCCTGAACCACCACGAGCCGTTCCTGCGAATCAGTTTCCACAGAAAAGGCGGCTCCGCAGCTGGGCCGCAGGGCTGGATGAGCCTGGGTTACTGTCAACTCAATATCTTGGGGGTAATGGTTCCTCCCTCGGATAATGATCAGATCTTTAAGTCGTCCGGTGATAAACAGTTCATCCTTTTGTAGGAAGCCGAGATCGCCCGTTCTTAAAAAGGGGCCTGTCAGGGTTTCAGCCAGGCGAGCCTGAAAGACGGCTTGAGTTTTCTCAGGCTGGTTCCAGTAGCCCTGGGCAACACTGGGGCCACCTACCCAAATTTCACCCACCTGATTGTCATCACAGCGGCGGCAGGTCTCTGGGTCAGCAATGACAATGGGTTGCCTCGAAGGAGCCTGCCCACAGCTAACCAGGGTAGATGTTTGACCTGCTGGCGTCTCGACACAAACAACTTGTTGCCGCTGTAAGGCTGCCTTGCTCACTGTCTGACACATGGGAAGCGCTGTTTTTTCCCCGCCGGTAATAAACAGAGTTGCCTCTGCCATCCCATAGCAAGGATAAAAGGCTTCTCGGCGGAAGCCACAGGATTCAAACGCTGTTGCAAAGCGATCAAGGGTCTCTGCCCGGACCGGCTCTGCCCCGCTAAAGGCGATCTCCCAGGTGCTCAGATCGAGATCGGCTCGCGCTGCTGGCGCGATTCGATTAAGGCAAAGCTCGTAAGCAAAATTTGGCCCGCCGCTGATGTCAGCGCGAAACTGGGTGATTGCCTGTAGCCAGCGAATGGGCTGCTGGAGAAACATCACTGGCGACATCAACGCGATCTCAAATCCGGCATAGAGCGGCTGAAGAATGCCCCCAATCAAGCCCATATCGTGATAAGGCGGTAGCCAGATGACGCCGCGACTCCGGGGCGAGGTCTCAAAATGCTGACTGATGAGACCCAGGTTGTGCACCAGGTTATGGTGGGTCACCATCACACCTTTGGGGGCAGCGGTCGAACCGGAGGTGTATTGCAAAAGTGCGAGAGACTCACCACTGATAGGGGGCGACTGCCACTGGTTGGCCAGATCAGTCTCAATGTCGTCTACAGCGAGCCAGGTTAAGTTCTTTGAATCTAAGAGGGCACTCTCTCTCGCCTTGAGTGCTGCCAGCAGGCGGCGGTTGGTGAGCATGATACTGGGTTGGGCATTGCTGACGATGGCTTGCAATCGCAACAGAGATCGATTCGGTCGCGGTGGATAGACAGGCACTGCGATCGCACCTGCATATAAGCAACCAAAGAAAGCCGCGATATAGTCAAGCCCCGGCGGAAGCAACAGCAAAACTCGCTCACCGACAACCTTAAAAGCCTGTAACTGTGCCCCAATGGCTTTAGCTTGGTTGGCTAAATCTTGGGTGGCCAGAGAGACCGTGGCCGCCTCGCCTGACGCTAAACCCGGTTCTAAAAACGTGTAGATGGACCGATCTGGCTGAGACTGAGAGCGCCAGCTCAACAAATCTACGAGAGTTGCCATCTCGCCCTTCAAACTATTGCGGTTAGAACTATCCATGCCGCCACTCCACGAAACAAAATCCGCCTATGGACCCTGGCCCATTGAGGCCTTAGCCACGCCAAAATCTTTAATCAAAAGGACAAGGCACTGAGCCGTAAAAATAAAAAGAAATGACTAATCCTCTTTTCTGACCAATCTCTCTCAGCGACAGGAACATTCGCCAAGCCAACTCTTTTCGAATTCTTGGACTCGCTGTAGAAACCACACAGCTATCGAGTCTCACCCATTATCCGTAACAAGCCTGATTTTTGCAAGAGAAGCAATGAAAAAAATTCCTAATTAAAAATATCATTTTTATGATACTCTCCAAACCTGCGGGCAGCGTCAGATCTTTGATTAAAGTAGCCAAAATTACTAGAAAATAAGAGTTTCAGCCGAACAAGCAATGATTCGGCAAGCGATTAAATTAGGCCCTTGCCCAGCCCCTAGACGCCGTTACAGGGCAGTATTTTTTTGCTATGCAAATGAAATAATTTCTTATTTATGCGAGGTATCGATTTTAATAACGCCGTGATACACTGCCTTTGGCTTTCTATTGAAAAAAATTACTAATAAAAGCGAATGAATGGGTTACGTTACTCACCATCAAGCCTACTGAAGGTCAGTAACCCGCCTGCTTAAAGATTAGGATGAGATGCCTGATCGCCCTATGCGGGTCGCTAAAGCACTGCTGTGTGCGTTGGTCCGAGGAAATATCAAAAACTATGGGTATTATCTGGCTGCTGATTAGGGCGTCTTGGCTGAGCGTGGCGGCTGCTATTTTGGCCGGGATGATCAGTGGTGGCTGTAGTGCCCGACTGATTGCGCTGATCAACACTGCGATTGAGCAAAACACCCCATCATCCTTAATTTCACCTTTTGTTGGGCTTACCCTGCTGGCTTTGGTGGCGGGCAGCCTGGCCCAATTTTTGCTGATTGATCTGGCTCAAGACGCTGTCTACCAGCTGCAACTACGCCTCAGTCAGCGGATTTTGTCAGCACCGCTACAACAGCTAGAGCAGCTAGGCCCCAGTCAGCTGCTAGCCGTGTTGACCAAAGATGTCCAAGCGATCTCCGACACCGTGTTTATTATTCCGTTGCTCTGCATTGATATGGCGGTGATTGGCGGATGTCTAATCTACTTGGGCTGGCTGTCTGGCTGGGTTCTCTTGGCGGTGCTAACGTTTATTGGGATTGCGATCGCGCTGATCCAAATGCTGATCGGTCAGTCTTTTCGGTTTATTGATCTGGCTCGCCAAGAAACAGATCGCTTATTTGAACACTTCCGCAGCATCACCGATGGGATTAAGGAGCTTAAACTGCATTCAACCCGGCGGCAGCTCTTTTTTGACGGCGATCTCCAGGTGAGCGCTGCCGCCTCTCGCCGCTACCAAAAAACAGCTTTTAAGCTAGGGGCCGTGGCCACCAGCAGCGGACAGCTTCTGTTTTTTGTGCTGATTGGGCTGCTGTTGTTTGGCCTGCCTCAGCGGTTGCCAGTAGCTCAGACCGTTTTGCCCGCCTATATTCTGACCCTGACCTATTTACTGGGTCCGCTCAGCAACGTGATTCAA
>JBCDDJ010000235.1:0-9856 GCA_039180385.1 Cyanobacteria bacterium P01_G01_bin.38
GCGAATAATACGCACATCATTGAGGTCGCTCTCGGCAATTAAATAGAGGGGCCGACCAAGGGTCTGCCCCAGGGTCGCTGTTGCCGCCGCCAGTTCTGCTAAAAAGTGCTTAGCTCCAAAGTCATAGATGGCATGGATCGCGTCCAGGCGCAGTGCGTCAATATGATAATGCTCAAACCAATAGAGGGCGTTACTTAAAAAGTAGTGGCGTACCCCATCGCTAAAAGCATCGTCAAAGTTGACGGCGATCCCCCACGGCGTCCGATATCGATCGGTCATGTAGGGACCATATAAGCCAGTGTAGTTACCCTCCGGCCCAAAGTGGTTGTAGACCACATCCAAAATCACCGCCAGCCCCCGCTGATGGCAGGCATCCACCAAGCGCTTCAGCCCGTCTGGTCCGCCATAGGCGTTTTGCACCGCAAACGGGCAGGCCCCGTCATAGCCCCAGTTGCGATCGCCCGGAAACTGAGCCACTGGCATGATCTCGACCGCCGTGATCCCTAGGGAGACCAGGTAATCCAGCCGCTCAATTGCTGCCTCAAAGGTGCCCGCTGTCGTAAACGTGCCCACGTGCAGCTCATACATAATGTAGTCAGCCAGGGGCAGATTTCGCCAACTGCGATCGCGCCACTCAAAGCTGCCATGGTCTACCACCGCTGAGGCCCCATGAACGCCCTCTGGCTGATGGTGAGATGCCGGATCGGGCCAGCTTTGGTCTCCGTCCAGGCGATAGCGATAGCGAGCCCCTGGTTGAATATTGTCCAATGCAATTTGCCAGTATCCCCGCTCATCCCGAACCATCTCCTGAGGAGTTGTCTCCTCCAGGTGCAGTTCGACCTTCTCCAAACGCGGTGCCCAAACCGTAAACTCACAGCGATCGTTACCTAAATAGTTAGCCCCAAGTCTCATAAATAGTTCATCGATATAGAGAGATGTCAGATGGTGAGGCTTATTGTATCAGCGGTAAATGAGGTGTGTCTGTCTACCAGATGGGGGAAAGGGATAGATAGATGGGATTGAATCACCCATTACCCATTACCCATTTCCCACCGCCCATCAAACCATCGCCCTGGCTTCTGACAACGCCTGATCCAAATGCCACGCCGCATTAATCAGCGAAAAATGGGTAAACGCCTGGGGAAAATTCCCCAACGCCTCGCCGCGAGGGCCGGTTTCCTCGGCATAGAGGCCCAGATGATTCGCATAGCCCAACATGCCTTCAAACATGAGTCGAGCCTCGTCGAGCTTAGCCGGGTCTGCCTTGCCCGCTCGGGTCAGGGCCTCCACCAGCCAAAAGGTACAAAGATTAAAGGTGCCTTCTTTGCCCAGCAGCCCATCCCCGGACTCCTCAACGTTATAGCGATAGACCAGGCTATTCGAAACCAGCCCACCCTGGCTGGGGCGTTCTAAAATCGCGTTGAGGGTTTTGAGAAACCGGGGGTCGGTGGGCGACAAAAACGACACTAGCGAAAACAGTAGGGTGCTGGCGTCGAGGGAGTTACCCCCGTAGTACTGCATAAACGCCTGCCGCACCGGGTCCCAGCCATTTTGCATGATGTCTTCGTAGATCAGATCGCGCTCCTCTCGCCAGCGGTGCTGATTGCAGGGAAACGAGCGGCGGGTGGCCAGCCGCAGCGCCCGATCCAGGGCCACCCAGCACATCAGTTTTGAGTAGACAAAATGCTGCTGACCGCTGCGCACTTCCCAAATGCCTTCGTCCTGGCGATGCCAGTTTTTGCAGACCCAGTCGATGAGCTGGCGCAGGTGGGTCCATAGGTCGTAAGAAATCGGCAGGCCGTGGCTGTCGTAAAGATAGACCGACTCCATTAGCTCGCCGTAGATGTCGAGTTGGAGCTGCTCAGAGGCGGCGTTGCCGACGCGGACAGGGCGCGATCGCAAGTACCCCTCCAGATGATCCAGGTTTTCTTCGACCAAATGATGGCGACCGTCAATGCCGTACATGATCTGGAGGGAACCATCCGGGTTGCGATCGCGGCAGCGGGCCTCAATCCAGTTCATAAACTGAGCCGCCTCTTCCGTAAAGCCAATCCGCAGCAGCGCCGTCAGCGTAAACGCTGCATCCCGAATCCAGGTATAGCGATAGTCCCAGTTGCGCTCGCCGCCCAGCTCCTCGGGCAGGCTACAGGTGGGGGCCGCCACAATCGCTCCAGTGGGCTCAAAGGTCAGCATCTTCAGCGTCAGCGCCGACCGCTCCACCATCTCTCGCCAGCGCCCCTGGTAGGTAGACCGTGCCAGCCACCGCCGCCAGTACTGCACCGTATGCTTAAACAAATCCGTCGCTTTCGCTGGTGAGATTGGCAGCCCGCAGCCCGCCCCCGACTCAATCCCCTGGAGCACAAACACCGCACTCTCGTCTGACCCCAGCAGAAACTCGGCAAACACACCCGTGCCCTTTGCCTCGAGTGGCACGTCTGTCGCCAGCCCCGCACTCAGCGTGTCAGCGTAAAAACAAACCCCCTTCGGGGTCATATCAGCCGTGTGGCCGTCCCGCGCATAATTAAACGCAGGCTGACACTCCATGTGAAACCGCATCGAGCCCCGCACCACTCTTACCTGACGAACTAGCGAATGATAGCCAATCTCTTCGCTATTGAGCCCCACTGGCATAAAGTCAATAATCTCGCCCACCCCCTCAGGGGTCAAAAAACGCGTGATCAACACATTGGTGGCAGGCCAATAAAGCTGTTTGCGTTTCACATAGTCACTCAGCGCCTGACTGTCTTCGAGGGCGGGGGCGATGCGAAAGAATCCACCCTTTTGATCATCCAAAACGGTTGCAAACAGACTGGGCGAATCGTGATTGGGGAAACACAGCCAGTCGATAGAGCCATTCAGGCCCACCAAAGCCGTAGTGTACATGTTGCCAATAATGCCGTAATGCTCAATGGGCTGGTAGGTCATGGGGTCACTGAAAGTTATGCTGAACGATTGCACTCTGCCATGATGCGCGCGCTGATTAATGAGCATCATCTAAGTACAAGCTTAATCTTCACAACAAAATAATCTAACCAAAAGCAACAAAGTATAACGCTTCGTTACCTATCGATGACATTCGCCCAAATCCTTTGCCAGGATGGATTTAATAGTGCCATTGCCGATCGACTCAATCAGGCCAATCATCTCTTGTCATTGCAAACGGTGGATAGCGAAGAGAGTTATTAGAAACGATGATACCCCCAAGGTGTTCAACCTCTCTAACGCCCAATACCCAACACCTACTCAAATATCAAGATTTGGATTAGGCGTTTGTTGCTCATCCCACAAATCCTGAAAAAATTGTTGCCTTTGTTCGTCAGATAAGATGTTGAGGAGTTGCTGCATAGCATTTTGAAAGGCCACATTCACGGCAGTTTGCTGGTAAGTCGACAGGCCAAGATTTAGCTCATAAATGCTCAAGGGTTCATCAGGACCCTCCACGAATGAATCCTGAAGCTGAGTATATTGCTCAGAGGTGAGAATTGCTTCTAGCTCTTGGGCAAGTATGCCATCAACTACCATAATCTGGTGGGTTTGCTCGGTGCTCAGATCTAAATTGCTGAGCCAGGTCGGTAATGAAATCCCATCTGCAACAATCTCAGCAGGCAGAGCCATCGAAATCTGAGATGGGCAATTATCCTCTGAACAAATCTCAGCTGGGAAAGCAATGCTATCAAAAACACCTTTTTCAAGGTCCTGTGCAAAACGCCTGCTGAGCAACGCATCTGCCAGAATTTCTACGGTTTGGCCAGAGGTTGCTCGGCGATAGTGGGTAATTGCTACTTGATCACCCAGATCGAGAGACAAATGGGTAATTGATTGTGGGGGCCTATTTTTGAAACCTTGTTCGAACATCGCCAGTGGACCCCGGTGACCCATGATCAAACCAGTTAACCCGATTAATGGCATTAACCAGCGCAAATAATACCAGCGGATAGCTTTAGTCTCAGCCAACTGGATAGGAGGCGTCTCAGATGTTGGGGGAGTCATGGATACCTAAAATGAGTGAGCATTTACTTATTATTTGGACATCAAAATTATTTGGGTATCAGATATGCGTGTCGGGTAAAACTTCCCTATCTACCGTCTACTATCTACTACCATGCAACCGCGGGCACTCGCATCAAGGCCGAACACTTTTCCAGAGAATTTCGACAACAGTGTCTATATATTCCTGAGGCTCGGGCAGCAGCGCTGGAGACATCTGGCTGAGGATGACGTAGTTCATCACGCTGCCTGCGAACATTTGAGCGATGACTTGGGGATTTTCTGTTTGTATTCGCCCCAGGGCAACCTCTTTCTCGAAAAATTGAGTCAGCGCCTTAAGATTACGAGTGGGTTGAGCCGTACCAGACTGCATCATGGCGGGTATCGGTAGCCCCTTAGACATGACCATCATCATTTTTGGAAAATGCTCCCGAGAAAACTCCAGTGCTTTAAGGCCAATGTCTTTGAGGTTTTGCTTTAAGTCTCCTTGACCCGAAACAGTTTCTAAAAAGGATAGCAAGGAAGACCTGTCTGATAGCCCCATTGCAGCGAAGAACAGATTTTCTTTAGTGGAAAATCGCTTGAAAATGGATCCTTCAGAAATACCTGCCCGTTCCGCAATTTCAAGGGTAGATGCACTAAATCCTTTTTCAAGGAAAACTGCCTGAGCCGCTTCCAGAATTTGTTCATCGGTGATTTTGCGTGTTCTGGCCATATCAGTGAGTTGCTACTCATTTTTATAGTGACGGAGTCAAGCTTTGTCAAGACCCTGCAGGTCCTATTTTAGAGGACAGATTCACCTCTATGAAGACCATAGCCTAGTAATTCTTTGTCTGATTGATAAAACGGCTCCCATGACTTAAGTCCCGTTCTTGAATTATAGAGTTGACGCATTTTGTCATCTAGGCTATTAGTAAGTAAGTATTCACTTAATAATGCTTTGGCAAAGTGCAGTTGCTTGTGCGCAATCGTGTCTGTTCGAAATACGGTTACCTAACCAGGAGAACGTTAACCATGCAACTTGCTATTTCTAAAAAACTCTTTTTAACCCTGCTTACAGTAGGGCTGATTGCCGGGGCTGAGGGTACGGCTGAGGCTTATCCTCAGTTGCCGCAGGGCAACGGCTCTGAATATCTGGCGCAGTTTCCATCGTTTCCAAATCGCTCGGAGTTTGATGATGACGATTTAGAGGATATCCGAGAAGAGATTGAGGATCGGCGTGAAGACCGGCGCGAAGATCGGCGCGATGATATCGAGGATGATCTGGAAGATTGTCTAGACGATAACGATCAGCGCGAGTGTTTCGAGGATGTGCGAGAGGATTTTGACGATCGCTCAGGCCGTCGGTCAGGGCGATATCGCGATGAGGATGATTTTGACGATTTTCGGGAGGAGGTTGGAGATCGTTTAGAGGATCGCGACGATCGCTCAGGACCTCGTTTGGGGCAGTCCGAGGGGAGAGGGTTCCCTGGTGCTGGGCGATCTGGGTCAAATCGGGGATTTCCGTTTGGGCGCTAGAGTTGAGATCAAACTCCGACCTTGATATTGCTGGTGAATTTTGATGTTTAGAAACACTGGCGATGAGGTCGAAGTGTCGAAACCCCCAACCCCCAATTCTGGGGGCTTCAGAGTTCACATAGTTGCTGATAAGTCTCAAGGAAGCAAATGCTCAAAGTTCCCCTGAATATAGCCCAAGGGGCATTCAAAAAAGGGGGACATTCTGAGGACTTTAGAGAATCTCACTTCAATCAGGAGTTCTGTGATGGTATTTCGTATTGAGCGCTGGCCAAAGCCGAGCTTACAAGGGTGGGTATTGGGGATCTTGATTGTGTTGGGGGTAACCGGCGTGGTGACACTGGTTAGATTGCGCTCCGCTACAGCGCCCCCTGCCCCTGAGATAGAAACGGTTGCCCCGGTGGTTAAAACGGTCACGGCCCTGGGTCGATTGGAGCCGGATGGTGAGGTGATTCAGCTGTCGGCCAGCACGTCTAGTGACGGGGGCAATCGGGTGGCTGAGCTCTTGGTGGCTGAGGGGGAAACGGTTGAGTCAGGTCAGGTGATTGCGATTTTAGATAGCCGCGATCGCATCCAGGCCGATCTGGTCGAAGCCCAGGAGCGAGTCAAGATTGCCCAGGTGCAACTAGAACAAACCCTGGCTGGGGCTAAGCAAGGTGAAATTGACGCTCAGCGAGCCGAGATTATCAGACTAGACGCCCAGCGGGAAGGCGATGTTCTCGCCCAGCAGGCCACCCTGGCCCGCGTGGAGGCCGAATTGGCCAATGCCGAAGATGAGTATCGACGCTATCAGGGGCTATACGAGGCTGGGGCAATCTCAGCCTCGGAACGAGATAGTAAGCGGCTGGTGCTACAAACCGCCCAGCGCAGTTTACAGGAAGCCCAGGCAGTGTTGAATCGATTACAGACCACGCGCTCCCCAGAGGTAGAAGCCGCCAGGGCTAATCTGGAGCGGATTCAAGAAGTGCGCCCAGTGGATGTGCGGGCTGCAGAGGCGGAGGTGGCCCGCGCCCAGGCGGCGGTAATCCAGATCCAGAGAAAACTTGGCCAAGCCTATGTGAAAGCCCCCCAGGCGGGCACGATTCTCAAAATCTATTCTCGACCGGGGGAGGTGGTGGCCGATGAGGGAATCGTGGCAATGGGTCAGATTAGCGAGATGGTTGCGATCGCACAAATCTACGACAGCGATGTTCGCAAGGTTGAGGTAGGCCAGCCAGTTGTTCTCACCAGTGCCTCGCTCCCCGATGAAACGCTGCGAGGCACAGTTGAACATGTGGGCTTACAGGTGGAGCAGCAATCGGTGGTCAACGAAGACCCCACGGCCAATATTGATGCCAAAGTGGTGGAGGTCAAGATCAAACTGGACGAGACTTCGAGCGCTCAGGTGAGGGGGCTGACTCATTTACAGGTGATTGCAACCATTGAGATTTGATAGAGGTCTCCTATGTTTGGGCTCGTAAAACAACTTCAAAAAATTCAGCATCGCACGCCCCTGGGGTGGCTACAGCTGCGAAAGGATCGCGCCAAACTGCTGACTGCTCTGGCAGGGATCGCGTTTGCCGACATGATGGTTTTCCTACAGCTGGGATTCCAGGATGCGCTGTTTAGAGGCAACACCCAGTATCCTCGGCATCTCATCGCAGATTTAGTCATCGTCAGTATTCAGGCGAGAAGCTTTAATCAGACCTATACCTTTCCTCGGCGACGGCTGCTGCAAGCAATGGATATCGACGGGGTAGCCTCAGCCGATGCCCTTTACATCCACTCTGTGAACTGGCGCAATCCTGAGACCCGAGAGAAAGGCTCACTGAGCGTGCTGGGTCAAAATCCAGCCAGGCCCACCTTTCAATTGCCCGACGTCAATGCCCAGCTGGACGTGATTAAACTACCAGATACGGTGCTGTTCGACAAAGCTGGCCGAGGCGACACTCAAACGCTGATTGAACAAATAGAGCAGGGCAAAACCGTCACCACCGAGATTGGCCTGCGGACTGTCACCTTTGGTGGACTTTTTGAGCTGGGGGCCTCTATTGCCACGGATGGGGCCATGATCACGAGCGATCAAAATTTTCTGCGATTTTTTCCCAATCGCGAGGCAGGGGTCGTGAGCATGGGGTTAATTGACTTGGAGCTGGGTGCTGATCCACTCGAGGTACAACAGCATTTAGACGCCTATCTGGTGGATGATGTGCAGGTCTTTACCTACGATCAGTACATGGAATTTGAGGAAAATGAGTTGAGTACCAACTCTCCCATCGCAGTTATCTTTGGGGTCGGTAGCGCTATGGGGTTTGTCGTAGGCGTCGTGATTGTTTATCAGGTCCTCTCCACCGATGTGAATACCCACATGGCGGAGTATGCCACCTTCAAAGCCATGGGCTACCAAGATGGATATTTACTGGGGGTGGTGTTTGAAGAGGCTTTAATTCTTTCGATATTCGGGTTTTTCCCGAGTGTGGTGATCTCCCTGGGACTCTATCAGCTAATAGCCACCGCCACCGCGCTCAGTATTGTCATGCCCGCCAGTCGGGCAGCGTTTGTGTTAGTCATGACCTTTGTGATGTGTGGGTTGTCGGGCGCGATCGCAACCCGCCGACTCCAGGCAGCTGACCCAGCAGATGTGTTTTGAAACCCACCACCCATGCCCCACTCTCCCATGATCTCAATCCGCGACCTAAATCACCACTTCGGTCAGGGACGGCTGCGCAAACAGGTGTTATTCGATATTCATTTAGACATTGACCCAGGCGAAATTGTGCTGATGACAGGTCCGTCGGGCTCGGGCAAAACCACCTTGCTCACGCTGATCAGCGGTTTGCGCTCGGTGCAGTCTGGGAGCTTGTGCGTCTTGGGTCAAGAGCTACACGGGGCGAGAAAGCAACAACTTGTGTTGGCCCGTCGTCACAATGGCTATATCTTTCAGGCGCACAATTTGCATCGGAGTTTGACCGCCGGGCAGAATGTGCAAATGGGTTTGGAAGTCCACGGTCAATATACCCGCCAGGAGATGCGACAGCAGGCGGCTGACATGCTGGAGGCGGTGGGTATGGGGGATCACATCGATTATTATCCTGAAAAATTGTCTGGAGGGCAGAAGCAGCGGGTTGCGATCGCACGAGCCCTGGTTAGCCGACCCGCTTTAGTCTTAGCCGATGAACCCACCGCCGCCCTCGACAGCAAATCGGGGCGAGATGTTGTCAACATCATGCAAACCCTGGCCAGGGAGCGCGGCTGCACTATTTTGATGGTCACCCACGACAACCGCATTTTAGACATTGCCGATCGCACCCTCCATCTGGAAGACGGCACCCTGGCTAATAATACTCAACACACACCCACTCAACGCCCCCCTACTCAATACAACCCCACGCCCTCAGTGGGGTAGATATCATGCTTATTCGAGTTTTCATGATCGGTCGTCAGCCGCTGCTTCAGCAAAAAATCAAAACAATTCTGAGCGGGGTGTCAGGCTTTAAGGTGATCGGCGAAGCCAGCGATGGGACAGACGCGATCCAAAAACTTCGACAGTTTGAAGTGACCTGGCTGCTACCCGATATCTTACTCGCCGTGACCACCGCCCCTGAGCAGGAGATTAATCTAGCCATTCAATATAGTCGTCAGCACTTCCAAGCCCTGAAAGTGATTGTGCTCACCGACCTCAGCGATCACAGCTTTCTCATGAATCTGTTACATCTCAATATTCAAGGCTGTCTCTCGGATCAGATCAAGATGCCTGACCTGTTCCGAGCCATTCGCAGCGTGCATCATGGGTATTCGCGGCTAGATGATGTGATTACCCGCCAGGTGCTGCCCAGGCTGTGGGAGGCATCTGCCCTCGATGGCCCTAGTGAGAATCCCAGTCAACATCACGTCCACAATAGATCGCCCGCAGGGCAAGCCGCCGCCAGACTCTCCCAGCTATCTCCCCGAGAGCGGGAAGTGCTGCAGCTAATCGCGACAGGGGCCAGCAATCAAGAAATCGCCCAAAGGCTGTTTATCGCTAAAAAAACGGTCAAAAACCATATCACCCAGATCTTCAAAAAACTCGCTATCCACAATCGCACCCAGGCCGCCATTGTTGCTAGAAAACAGACGAGTCAGCAGGAGCCCTTTTAGGACTTTTTTCACAGGTTATTTTAGGACTTTTTTCATGGGTCAATCGGGTTATCGATGAGTATAGTGAGAACAACTCTGGATCTTTGAAAACCCTCTAAACGGAGACAACATGAAACGTCAGCTTAGTTTATTGCTCTCAAGCCTGGTCAGTGTCATCGCATTAGCCTCTGCCGCAGTCGCCCAGCCTTCGGTCTCAGAGGTGCCTGTCAACAACATTCAGACCATGACCAAAGGCAGA
>JBCDDJ010000236.1:0-9817 GCA_039180385.1 Cyanobacteria bacterium P01_G01_bin.38
AGTGTGACTCATCGTTTCCCTAACTTGAATTCGCAAGGGTACGATACAGGCTCTGGGGGGTTCCGCAGAGCTTTTTTCCTAGGTGCCTATTGATACACCGTTATCTACAACCTGATTTCCCGCTTTGTAGAATACTCCCTAATGACTTAGTAATGAAGGACATATCAGTGCCATGTTGACGCTGAATTTCAATAACTTCTGACTGATGCTGAATTTTCTGGCTTTGCAACAGGGCTCTGTACTTTTGCTCAGCCGCTTTGAGCGCTTTTTGGTAACCCTGCTTAAACGCCTAATGAATGGCAGGTTTATCTGCGTCAGGGCTGGCGTTGAGGCGCACCACCATCACCCCGTCGCCTTTATTCTCAATGCTTTGAATCTCTAACGCTGCGCCCTCGTGCTGCACCTGGAGAGTTTGAAAGGTTTGCAAAAAGGCTCGCCAGTCGATGCCGTCGCGAAAGATCAGGTCGATGGTGTTGAGTATCTCTTCAAACAGTTTTGTAAATTCGCCCGGTGCGAAGCTGCCGCTGTTGGGGCCACGTTCTTGTTGGTTGCGCAGCAGGTAGACGTGCTCGCAGATAGCCCCGTCGAGCTGGGTGGTGCTGTCAATATTCCAGGCTTCAAGGCAGGTGGCGGTGAGGTTGGCCTGATGGAAATTGGTGCCAAGGGCTTGAACCTTGGTGAGGTTGACCCGTTGGAGATCGGCCCCCTCCAAGTTTGCGCCGCTGAGGTCAGTTTCGGTGAGGTCGAGGTCGGCTAGCTCAGCCCCTTTGAGATTTGCTCCTTTGAGGTTGAGGCCAACGTAAGATTTGTCTGGCTCGGGGCGCAAGGAAACCAACAGATTGAGCACGGTGCGATTGGCGAGGATCGTTTTATACACTCGTGAGAGATGCAGCTTTTGACTGAGGTGAAAGCGAGTGTGTGAGAGGATTGCATCTCGGAAATGGGCACCTTTGAGAATTGCATAAGAGAAATTAGTGTCAGTAAGATTAGCTTTGCGAAAATTGCTACTACCGAGAGAAGCAATCCACACTGCCAGATCTCGAATAAGTTTGTCACGAAGGTCGCCTGCCAGAGTCCGATGGCTAATGAGAAAGTTAAGAACTGTGACTGGAAGAACAAGAATAACTGTAAAGATAATAACAATAAATGGTGTATTAGAACTACCTTGACCAACAGCAATAGCCAAAGCGCCAGTCAAAGCACCGATCAAAGCTCCAGCTAAAGCCAAAACATTAGAGAAAATGTTAGTAAAAGCAAAAGCGATGGTACCAGCTAAAGCAGTGGCAACAATAACAGCAATAGCAATACTGCCAGTAACAGCAATAGCGAAAGCTCCGTCGATATTGGTGGTGACAGTGTCGGCAGCGATAGTAACAGCAAAAGCCAGAGCGATAGCCAAAGCACCAGCAAAAGCACCAGTACCAAGCGTTGCTAAAATTCCTTGACGATAGTTAGAGTAGAGTGAGATCGCAACAATAGATAAGCCAACCAGCCCAACAACAATATCCCCGATAATAAAGCCTGTCATCCTGCCACTGGGTTCGATAATGATTACAAGAAATGTGGCAATAAAAGCTCCGAGAAGTGATGCAGCTATTCCTAAAAAAATAAGCGGAAAAGCGACAATGATTAGCATCCATCGTCGCTGGGTTCCTGTTCTCGCCTCACAACACTGAGTGCCGATCAGCTTTGCATTGCTAAACCGTGTTCCCCGTAAATCTGTTTGATTCAAATTCGCTTCCGACAGGTCAATGCCCGTCAGGTTAAAATCACGCAGTGACTCCCCGCTGAGATCCACCCCTTGAAAATCTCGTTCGCCGTTGCGATAGCGTCTCAGCAATTCCTTTGCCTTCATTAAATCTGTATATCCCTCACATCTTCAATTTTCTATGATTTGAACTATAGTAATAGCATGGATTCCGTGCTACCGTGTTTTCATGATTCAGAATTTTAAGAATCAGGCAACTGAGGATATTTTCAACGGTAGGCGGACTAAATCAGCCCGAAAACTATGTCCTGAATCGTTATGGAAAATTGCATTTCGGAAATTGGATCAAATTGATTCTGTTAAATCACTGGATGAACTTCGTGTTCCTCCTGGCAATCATTTGGAAGCTTTGAAGGGCGATCGTAAAGGGCAGCACAGTATTCGCATCAATGACCAACACCGTATCTGCTTTACTTGGAGCAAAAACGGACCGAAAGAGGTTGAAATTATTGACTATCACTGAGATTCGGAGTATCTAATCTATGATTCGCATTCCCACCCATCGCCCCCCCACCCATCCCGGTGAGATGCTGCTAGAAGAATTTCTGACCCCAATGGCAATCACCCAGCGGGAGCTAGCAGAAGCCATTTATGTGCCCTACCAGCGCATTAACGAAATCATCAACGGTCGTCGAGGCATGACGCCGAGTACGGCCCTGCGCCTTGCCAAATATTTCAGACTATCTGCCGATTTTTGGATGAACTTGCAACTGCGCTGGGATCTATATCATACTCAGCAAGCCGAAGCGGGAGCTTTGAAAGCGATTCAACCGCGTCAGTCAGCTTAAAAGGCGACTGCTTGGGTGTCAAGAAAATAGGCTGGCTGCCCATTGTTGTGCTAAGGCATGGGCTCAAGCCATCGACTCCTTCAACAATAGCGACGGGGCCGGGCGGATGATTCCAAGTAGAATCGACAGCAGCTTCCCAAGCTCCGATGGGATGCTGTAAAGCTCGATGTCTTTCAGAATTTTACGCTCAGCTCGAATAAATTGACCTACTCTAGTATCTACGATGCATCCATTATATGGACAGATATGGGGTCGCTATGGTCGCTTCGATTTCTAAAACGATAAGCCTGGAAGACTGGCTAAAAAGCCCACCTGATCGCACCGAATGGGTGGACGGTGTTGTGGTTGAGAAGGATGCAAAGGCTTTTAATGCAGGTGATATGACTGCAAAACATGGACGGACGCAGGCACGGTTGGCCCGTTATTGGGGTAACTATATGCTCTCTAGCCAGGGCGGTGGCGAAGTTTATACAGAAACACCCTGTCGAACCATCAATCAGGGACGTCGTCCAGATGTGGCGTATTTAACACCGGAGCTTTTAACGCAACATGGGACTGATTTTGAGGTGTTGCCGCAGGCATTTCCGTTGATTGCAGAGATTATTTCACCAACAGACGATGCAGAAGAGGCGTTTGCGAAGGCGGCTGAGTATTTGCAATCGGGCTGCTTGGAGGTGTGGTTGCTGATGCCTGAGGTGCACCATATTTTTGTACAAACTGAGACTCAACGGTTTTGGTATACGGTAGGAGATGTTACCAGGGCACAGAAGATATTGCTTGGGTTTGAGATTTCGGTGGATGCGCTATTGGGGGATTCTGGCTAACGGTTGAGCGTTATATATCTCGGATAGAGCCGTGTGTTGTTTGCCCAGAGGAGCGGGCTTATCCGCTACCGCAGCCACCCCCGCCGCAGCCACCAAAATCACCATAGGTATACCCACAGGCAGCACCACCACAGCCAATCGAACCATCCTTGAGGCTTGGCCTTGGCCATGAGGGATTTTTGAGAAAATCCATGAGGCCGATAAGCGTCTTGACGGTTCCAAACCCTGCGGCAGTCCAGATGACAGTCAGTAAAACGGCCATCAAGGGATGATTGCCCCTCTCAATATTCATGGCAGAATAAATACTGATTGCCACTGCTAAAAGGACACCAGCGCAGGCAAGTGCTACTTTGTGAGTCTGGACCTTGGGTAGTACCCAATTTTGCTGGATATTGGTGCGTACAAAATTGGAATCACGCCCAAAACGCTCTTCTGCGGGCGGCCAATATGATGTGGGTGGTTTTTGCCCAAACCAGGCTTCATAACTCTCTAGCGTTTGGTGATACCACTCTGAGAATTTTTGATTTTCGGTTTGTCCCCCCAGCGTTGGATCATGGTGCAGATGCCTCTGCAATATGTTTGGACAAAAGTCTTCCCAATACGACCGGGTGTAGGTCAAGTGCAAATGCCAAACCTGATCTACCTGGTCTGAGGGGGTGACAGGGTGGCCTGCTGTGATCGCTAAAAATGTAAACCTTTTATATTCTTCAATGGCTTGCTGAGCATAGCCTAGCGACCAGCTATTTTCTCTTGCCAGCCTCTTGCTAAAAGAGAGCTGCGCGTCGGGTTGATCGAGGGAGAATGCCTGAAGCCGCTCATACAATTCTGCTTGTTGAGCATCCATCAGCTGAGAGTCCGGGTTTGTCAAGGCTTCAGATGACATGTTTCTGGGGGTTGAGCCAAAGCGTTCACGTTTCAACGCTAGCACAGCGCTTAATTTTTCGTCGCAACCAATGAAGCGGCTGATGGAAGCGCGATCGCAACTCGTCTGATGCCACCCAGAAACTATTCCCTTAAGTCAAGGCAGCGTCATAATAGAAAAGGCGCTTTACATTCCTTTACTATGGCAAGAGATTTACGGGACTTTATCAAACTGATCGAGGAGCGGGGGCAGCTGCGGCGCATCCAGGCGCTGGTCGACCCTGAGCTTGAGATTGCCGAGATCTCGAACCGAATGTTGCAGACCGGGGGACCCGCGCTGCTGTTTGAGAATGTGAAGGGGTCACCGCATTCAGTCTTAGTCAACAGCCTAGGTACCGTCGAACGGGTGTGCTGGTCAATGAATATGGAAAAGCCCGAGGAGCTGGAGACCCTGGGTAAAAAGCTGGGCATGCTGCAACAGCCCAAGCCACCGAAGAAGGTGTCCCAG
Source organism: Cyanobacteria bacterium P01_G01_bin.38 (assembly GCA_039180385.1). Taxonomy (GTDB): domain Bacteria; phylum Cyanobacteriota; class Cyanobacteriia; order Phormidesmidales; family Phormidesmidaceae; genus SIO4C1. The sequence goes on from JBCDDJ010000236.1 coordinate 4,750, forward strand.
GCGATTGAGTTTGGCAAGGTCCTGTTTGATGTGGTCAAGGCCAAGCCGATGCGCGACCTGCTGCCGCCGTGTCATCAGGTAGTGCTCAAGGGCGATCAGGTTGACCTGAACCAGATTCCGATGATCCAGCCTTACCCCAAAGATGGGGGGCGGGTAGTCACCTTTGGCTTGGTGATCACTAAAGACTGTGAGACCGGGATCCCTAACGTGGGGGTGTACCGCTTGCAGTTGCAGGGCAAGAACACCATGACAGTGCAGTGGCTCTCGGTGCGGGGCGGGGCGCGCCACCTGCGCAAGGCGGCTGAAAATGGCAAGAAACTGGAGATTGCCATTGCCATCGGCGTCGATCCACTGATTATCATGGCGGCTGCCACACCGATTCCGGTGGATTTATCAGAGTGGCTATTTGCCGGGCTCTATGGCGGCAAGGGCATCCTCCTGGCGAAGTGCAAAACGGTGGATTTGGAAGTGCCTGCCACGTCGGAATTTGTACTGGAGGGGACGATTACCCCCGGTGAGGTGGCCACCGATGGTCCCTTTGGCGACCACATGGGCTACTACGGGGGCGTGAACGATCAGGCTCCGCTGATCCGCTTTCAGTGTGTGACCCATCGCAAAGATCCGATCTACCTCACCACCTTTAGCGGTAGACCGCCTAAAGAAGAGGCGATGATCGCCATTGCCCTTAATCGTATCTACACCCCGATTCTGCGGCAGCAGGTGCCCGAGATTGTAGATTTCTTTTTACCGATGGAGGCGCTGAGCTACAAGGCGGCGGTGATTTCGATTGATAAAGCCTATCCTGGGCAGGCCCGCCGGGCGGCAATGGCCTTTTGGACGGCGCTGCCGCAGTTTACTTACACCAAGTTTGTGATTGTTGTAGATAAAGACATCAACATTCGCGATCCGCGCCAGGTGATTTGGGCGGTAACCTCAAAGGTGGACCCGGCCAGGGATGTGTTTATCTTGCCGGAAAATCCCTTTGACTCGCTGGATTTTGCCAATGAGAAACTGGGCCTGGGCGGACGCATGGGCATTGATGCAACCACCAAAATCTATCCAGAAAGCGAGCACGAGTGGGGCGAGGAACTGAAGTCTGACCCAGATGTGGCGGACATGGTAGAACGACGCTGGGCCGAATACGGACTGGCTGATTTAGAGCTGGGTGAGGCCGATCCTAACGTGTTTGGCTACGAGATTCATTAGCGCAGGTCAGTCATGCCTCCATTTGATACGCTTGCCGGCAAGAAACCGATTGCGCGACAGCCGCGGGTGCGATCGCAGCGTGCCTGGTTTTCTACCCTCTTCAGACTCCGGGGCTCAGTGATTCCTGCGGTGATGCCTCGGGTTTTGTGCTGTGTTGCCTTTGGTCTGCTGGTTTCAATTCTCCATCAGCGTAACTGGCCCGTTTCACTGCCGATGCTGAGTGGGATTGTACCCAGCATCGTTCTGGGTTTGCTACTGGTATTTCGGACGAATACTGCCTACGAGCGCTTTTGGGAAGGTCGTAAGCTGTGGGGCACGATGGTGAATGTTTCGCGTAATCTGGCCCGACAGATCTGGGTTGCCGTTGAGGTAAAAGATAATCAAGAACGTGCTGCCAAGCAGCAAGCCCTGAGGCTTGTGGCTGCTTTTTCGGTCGCCACAAAACTGTGGTTGAGAAAGCCATCCGTCAACGCTCCTAGCCATACAGAGCTGCAAGCCTTGCTCACCCCAGAACATTACAAACAATTGCAAGTTATGAATCACCCACCTTTGGAAATTGCCTTTTGGCTAGGGGACTACTTGCAGCAACAGCAGTCAAAACGGTGTATCAGTCCCTATCAGCTGATCAAACTACTGGAACTGCTGGATCAGCTAGTAAACGTTCTGGGCGGCTGTGAACGGATTCTCAAAACACCGATTCCGATGGCCTATTCGATTCATATTAAACAGCTGCTGCTGCTATATTGCCTGGCTTTGCCGTTTCAGGTAGTGAGCGATCTTGGCGGCTGGACAGCAGCGATTGTGGGCCTGGTATCGTTTACCGTTTTTGGCATCGAAGAAATTGGCATCGAAATTGAAAACCCTTTTGGCTGTGACCCGAACGATTTGCCTCTGGATGAGATTTGTCAGACCATGCAGCGAAACATTGAGGACTTGATGATGCTCAAACCGGGGATTGAGGGAGGGTAGTGGGTAGTGGGGGTGTTCTCTCTCACCAATCACCCATTACCAATCATCCTAAATTTTTCATTTCGTTAAGAAACCCTCACAAAGCATAAAACCGTATCGTATTATACAGATATAGATTAAATCGTTCATCGCCCTATCTGACAGCTTCGTCAAGCAGGGAGACGGAAGTAGGGCACACCCGCCCGAAGGAACGCGCCTCTATCGCTATATAACTCAAGGAGGCGAACCATGAAACTTACTTATCGCGGTGTTACCTACGATTACACCCCCCCGGAAGTTGCTACTAAATCGACTGGAAAAACAGGCAAGTATCGCGGGGTAGATGTGCGTTTTCGGGCTGTTGAGCACCCACCGATTCAGCCGCTGAAGGTCAATATGATCTATCGCGGTGTGCCATATGGTGAGGGGGCAACAGCTGAAACCACTGGACAGTCGGCAGTCGCTACTCCGTCAATCTCTGAAAGGTTGAGAGGATTGGTGGTCAGCCATGTGCGCAATATTCGTCGACGTGAGCAGTCAATGCTAGCTCGGATGGATGAGCAGGTTGGCCTCACCGCTGAGGATGCGGCCCACTATGAAAGCAGCATTCAAGGCAAGGTGCGCCACAACTTTGGCAGCTATGATCGCAGCCGCTCTGCAATGAGCTAGGTCTACTTCAAAAGAGAGTTCCTTTGCTAGATAGTTCTGAATAAGAACTTAAAGATAGTGCATCACGACCAAGCCCAACACTTGATGCGTTGGGCTTTTTGTTTTACACATCGACTTTGGCACACATGGTTTCGATGGGGCAGCGATCGCATTGAGGTTGTTGTTTGCAGATTTGTTTACCAAAGGGCATTAAGATTTGATTAGTCTCGATCCAAAACTGTTGCGGGAGTTTGGCTTCCAGGGCTTGGGTGCTTTTCTCGGGGGTTTTGGTCTCTACATAGCCCCAGCGATTGACCACTCGGTGAACGTGGATATCAACACTGATGTAGGGCTGTTGGCAGGCAATACCCATCGCTAGATGGGCACATTTGGGGCCAACACCCTTGAAGCTGAGCATGACATCGACATCGCACGGGAGGTGGCCGTTGTGATCGTTGACGAGGGTGGTTGCGATCGCATGAATCTGCACCGCCTTGCGATCGGCAAACGTACTCTTTTTAATAAGCGTTTCGATCTCTCTAACGCTTAGCTGACTCATTGCCTGGGGCGTCTTAGCCCTGGCAAACAGACGCCGCGACACGGGTAAACTGGTCTCATCATAGGTGCGAATGGAAATGATGCAGGAGATCAGCTGCTCAAACGGTGAGTCATAGCCCTCATCAGCCAGCTGAAACATCGCCGCTTTTGGGTAGTCTTGCATGAACTCCCGTAGGCGGTTGAAGACGGTTCCAATATCAAAGTTTGACTGCATCGCCATCAAAATTTTCAGAAGGTTAAAGGTAGATTAATAATCTGATCTCGATAATCATCCTCGAAAGAGCCTTGGGCAATCAGAAGCAACTCAGCCAAGTCTTCTCCAATGGTCAAACGGGGACCAAGTGTAATGATGCCGGGAATATGTCTGCCTTTCGCTAAATGATCTTTCAAATGCACAGGCACGGCTGTTGGTGACTAAGACAAAGTTTTGTTCTTCGCACCAAATCAGAATATCAGGATCAAGTGTGCCTTTTGGGGGCGCATCTAAATCGCCTACTTTCAAGAGAGTGATTTCAGGTAGTTGTTTGTTTAGTTGCTGAGTGTAAAGAATATCAACATTTTCATCCATCGAATACTTAAGCATTCTCCGTCTCAAGCTGCTGACGTAGTTGCTTCAATTTTTCTACAACAGGAGAAGGATTCTCCGCTTGATATTTTCGTTGCTGTTCGCTCCATTCCAGCCAGTCAACAAGATACTGATCGATGACCTGCTGGTTGTGGAAGTAATAAAGTAAAGTCGCATAGATCTGCTCTAGAGTGAGTGAAGGATATGCTTGAGCAATGTCATCAGGTGTCCGCCCATGATAGAGAAAATCATTCAAAATCGTTTCAATGCCAATTCTTGTACCTTTCAGGCGAATGTCGTTGGAGGCAATGAATGTGAAGTAGTCTTCCAATGAAGTTTTCTTGACGAGGTCAGCACCGGGTTGACTAACGGCTTGGCGCAGTAAACTCCCTTCCTCTCTTTGCTTGGACTCCAAAAGGCTAAGTTTCAATATTTCGCTTTTGAGCAAATCTGATGGTTCTAGCTTAGACAGAATACCTTTCCATAGTTCTATTGGAATCAGAACATTGGTTAATGAGCCCTGCTCGTTGGAAACGTATTGAACGTTTGCTGTGTCCATAGCTGCTGGTTGATTGCATTATGCTTTATTTTAGTCAATTGGTTGATTGCATTGTGCTCTGTTTTGTTCAATTACTCTAACTATTTGAACCCGAGATAGCCTCGAGGGGTGATAAACCAGCCCGCGTGAGTCAGACTGCTTTGGTTACCAATGAGAACTGTGGTGAGCATGTCGATGGGGTGATTTAGCATATCGCCCAGCGTAGTCAGCACAATGTTTTCGTCAGGGCGATAGAGAGAGCGGGCCAGCGCGACGGGGGTCTCTGGCTGGCGATATTGCAAAAAGGTCTGCTGGGCGAACTGGATTTGCTCGGTGCGGGTTTTGGATTTGGGGTTGTAAAGGGCCACGATGAAGTCGGCCTGGGCAGCGGCGATCAGGCGCTTTTGGATCACGTCCCAGGGGGTGAGCAGGTCGCTCAGGCTGATGGCGCAAAAGTCGTGCATCAGGGGCGCTCCCACCCGCGAGGCGGCGGACTGGAGGGCGCTGATGCCGGGGAAGACTTGTACGGCTGGGGTTTTGCCATCCCAGTGTTGGGTTTTGAGGGTTTCGAGGACAAGGCCGCCCATGCCGTAGATGCCGCAGTC
>JBCDDJ010000237.1:0-9724 GCA_039180385.1 Cyanobacteria bacterium P01_G01_bin.38
CCGCCATCCAGCCAAAATTCCCAGGACAGGGGTTGTCCATCAAAGACGTACCGCATGCAATTGTGGTGGACAAGATCTTGGGGGGACAGAGGCGTGCCATGGGCTTTTAGATAGTCGGGTGAGGCGCACGGAATCAACGGGCTCTCGCCCAAGTGTCTGCGGATTAGGCTGGAGTCTTCTAAATCTCCCAGCCGAATGGCGACATCAATGCCCTCTGTGACTAAATCCACCAGGCGATCGCTCAGCCTCAGGTCGATTTGGATCTCTGGGTACTGGGCTAGAAAGTCTGGCATCAGCTGGACTAAAAAGCTCTGCCCAAACTCATAGGAGGTGCTGATCGTCAGTTTGCCGCGAGGTTTGCCCCCCGAAATCACTAGATCATTGGCTTCATCCAGCTCCTTTAATAAGCGGGCGACCCGCTCATAGTAGGCTGTGCCCTCGGCGGTCAAACTCAGGGAGCGGGTGGTGCGCTGTAGCAACCGCACGCCCAAGCGGTCTTCAAGTTTGGCAACCCGTTTGCTGATCGCAGAGGGGGTGGTGCCTAGCGATCGTGCCGCCGCGCTGAGGCTGCTGGTCTCAACACTTTCGACAAAGGCAATCAGCTCTGGGAGCTGGTGAAGCGCACGCATATTTATTCCTGACAGGCACAGATGTTTTGCCAATATACTACCTTCTCACCTGTAGAGGCAAAGATTAGGCTGGTTAAGAGGCTAGAAATTTGCAGTCAAATGACATCCCATTTCTAAGAAATGCCTGCTGTAGGGGTATGGCTTCGCTAACGCCTCTACGGAAAATAGCCAATTAACCCGCATGTTCCTTGATAGAGGTTTAACAATGGATGCCCACAAAGTTGTTATCGTCACTGCGGCCAGTCGAGGTATTGGGGCAGGCTGTGCCAGGGAACTGGCTGCAAGAGGCTACCAGGTTTCATTACTGGCGCGATCGCAATCTGTCTTGGCTCTAGCCCAGGAACTGGGTGGAATTGCCCTACAAGGCTCCATGTCAACCCTCGAAGACTTACAAAGGTTAGTGGACTCGACTTTGGACAAATGGGGACGCATTGATGCTGTCGTCACTAGTTTTGGCGATCCGCCTCGACCTGAGCTATTGGAGATTTCTGATCAAATGTGGCTTGAGAATTTTGAAATGCTGTTTCTCAGCGCAGTTCGGTTGGCACGGCTGGTCACTGAGCCGATGCGACGGCAGGGCGGTGGAGCTATCGTCAATATTTCAGCCTGTGATTCTCAGGAGCCAGACCTGGGCACCCCGTTTAGTGGCACGTTACGGGCGGCGATGGAGGGGTTTACTAAGCTGTATGCCAAGCGTTATCGGCAAGACCACATTCGCATGAACTCAGTCGCGCCGTATTTTGTTGCAGACGACTTGACAGAGCTTGAAGGCTGGGATGTGCCAGATGACCTGATGTGGGGCCGCCCAGCTACCTACTCAGAGCTGGCTAAAGCCGTCGCTTTTCTGATTTCAGATGAGGCTAAATTCATCACAGGTACCACCCTCAAGGTCGATGAAGCCCGATCTGCGACGGTTTAACCCAACATAACAAACTCCCTAAGGGAACCTACCATGATTGCGATTCCAATAAAAAACGATCTTCGGACCGAAATACGTGAGTTCTTTAAGCTCGCCATTCCGCTAGCGGGGGCTCAGGTTGCCCAGTCAGCCACCGGCTTTGCTGACACCATCATGATGGGTAGAATGGGGGCTGATATTCTCGCGGCGGGTGGCCTTGCAGCGGTGTTGTTTATCTCGATTATGGTCACCGCCAGCGGTCTAGTCATGGGCGTTAGCCCGCTGGTGGCCGAAGCCTTTGGCGCAGGCCAGAAAACGCGTATTCAGCAGATCGCGCGTCAGGGGCTGTGGCTGGCGCTGCTGGTCTCAATCCCGATCATGATTGGGACGGCCCATTTAGACACCTGGCTGAGTCACACGGGCCAGGCTGAAACCACCGTGGCGCTGGTCAACACTTACCTCGATATCATCCTGTGGGGTTTGTTCCCAGCGGTGGGGTTTGCGGCGCTGCGGTCTACGGTGTCGGCGCTGTCTCAAGCTCAGCCGATTATGACGATTATCACGGTTGGGACTGTTTTTAACATTCTCGGAAACTACGTCCTAGGCTTTGGCAAATGGGGCTTTCCGGCGATGGAGCTGGCAGGTTTAGCCCTGGCCACGGCCCTGGCCTGGTGGGGGATGTTCATCGCGCTGGTGCTGTATGTTTGCCTGCATCCAGCGCTGCGAGCGTACCGCATTTTTCAAGGGCTGCATCGGGTCCGACCTAAGATCCTTTGGCAGCTGGTCTGGGTGGGGGTGCCCATCGGCATTTTCACAGGCCTAGAAACAGGCTTTTTTACTGTGATTACCTTTTGGGTGGGGACCCTCGGCACCGAGGTATTAGCGGCCCATCAGGTGGTGTTTCAAACCATTGTGGTGGCCTTTATGGTGCCGCTAGGGATTTCTTACGCGACCACGGTAAGAGTGGGTCAGTGGCTGGGGCAGCGCAATTTGGCTGGCATTCAACAGGCGACCTGGGTGAGCATCAGTATCACCACTCTATTGATGTTGGTTTTTTCGAGTGCTTTTCTGTTATTCCCAACTCAAATCATAGGTCTTTACCTGGATGTGCAAGATCCCGCCAATGCGCCAATCATTGAGCTGGCCTTACCTCTGTTGAAAGTTGCCGCGATCGCACAAGTTCTCGACGGGGTCCAAAAGGCCGTATATGGTGCGCTGCAAGGGCTACAAGATACCCAGGTGCCGACGATTTTGAATATCCTGGGCTTTTGGGGTGTGGGCCTCTCGGTGGGCTACGGTCTGGGGTTTTATCTGGGCCTGGGCAGTGTCGGGCTCTGGATAGGGCAGTCGGTTGCGATCGCAGCCGTCGCCACTCTCTTCATCGGTCGATTCTGTCAGCTGATGGCACAGCGAAAACGTCAGCGTCAAACTTGATGAGTCCGCTCTCTAGCAATCTCGCCCTCCTCCGGATTAAACATCTCAAAATAAGGCCAGCCCATAACACTTACCCCCTACCACCCGCTACCTTCCCCTATCCAAATTTTTGCCAAAACTGAACCGCGCTATACGCCATCGTGACCACCCCTGTTAAGATTGCGCGCTCATCTACCTCAAACTGGGGATGATGGAGGGGGTAGTTAGGCTTATCTGCAAAGCCGACGCCCAGGCGAAACATGGTGCCAGGCACTTTGTCGGTGTAAAGGGCAAAATCTTCGGCCCCGAGGGAGGGCTCAGGGATCCACTCGATGTGGTCTTCGCCAAGGGCCTCGCGGGCGCAGTCGGCCACCAGATGGGTCAACACCGGATCATTGATCACAGAGGAGACGCGACGCTGGTAATTGATCTCGTACCGGGCACCGTAAGTCTGACAGACCCCAGCCACGATTTTGTCGATCCAGTCGGGGATTTGCTGATGCACGTCTGGGTGTAGCGATCGCACCGTCCCCGTCAGTCGTACCTTATCCGCAATCACATTAGGGGCGCGTCCCCCAGAGATTTGACCAATGGTAAGTACCAACGGATGCAATGGGTTAAGGGTCCGGCTAATGGACTGCTGGAGCGTCGTGAATACTTGGCAGGCAATCCAGATGGCATCGATGGCTTCGTGGGGACGGGCTCCGTGCCCCGATTCGCCGTAGATCAAAATTTCTAAATCGTCAGCGGCGGCGGTGAGGGCTCCCTGTCTCAGCCCTACCTGACCTGCCGTAATGGAGGGGAAGACATGCACCCCCAAAATCGCCTCTACATTTTCCATCACGCCGTCCTGGACCATCCACTTGGCCCCCTGGGCCGTTTCCTCAGCGGGCTGGAATAAAAACCGAGTCGTCCCCGGAAACGCCATGTCTAGCTCAGCCAGAATCATGGCAGTCCCCAATCCGACAGTGGTGTGGACATCGTGACCGCAGGCGTGCATCATGCCGAGGTTCTTAGACGCAAAGGGCACATCTGCTTTCTCAGCGATGGGCAGGGCATCCATATCGGTGCGAATCGCCAATATTTTATCGGTTGCCCCCGTGCCAGTCAGGTCAGCGACCACCCCCGTCTTGCCCACCATCTCTTGCACCTGAAACCCGCAGGATGACACCACCCCAGCGGCATAGGCGGCGGTTTGATATTCCTGACCGCTGAGTTCAGGATGGCTGTGGATGTGGCGACGAATTTCGATCAGTCGAGGGGCTATCTTCTCGGCAATGGTCTGGATTTTGCTAAGCATGGAGGAGGGGTGATAGAGCGTAGTCTTTACCGTTGCTGATTTAGAGGATGATTTTGTCTGTTATGTTCGCTATTTGCCAGCAATTTACAGATTGAGTCACACCGGGGATCAGCAACGCCTAATCTTTCAAGTGTGGGAGATCCGTCGGGCGGATGCAAGGGGATGAAGGGGAAGGGGCAAGGCGAAGAGTGGGTCCGATCCATTTAACGGGTGTCAACGGGCCAATGGCCGTCTGCCAGATAAACACCGCCCAAAGCGCGAGATCGCCCCGCGTCCATAAAATAAACCCAGGCTATCCCCAGCGTTTGATAATTCAAATCAAATACCTTTACCTCCTCCCGCCAGTATTCATTCTCGGCCATAGGTCGAGTCGGGTCATAATCTTCTAGCCCATCTAAACTTGTCAAAACCTGCTCAGACCGAAAAGTCAGCAGATGCCCCTGCACCCAATCTGGGCCAGGGGTCATGCCAGGATAGCCCAGCTGTGGAAAGTCGTAGAGCTGACCGTGGGTGAGGGCCGGGATGGCCCTCACCAGATCGGCAGCACAGTACTGTTGGTGATACCGTCCGCCGGGCTTGAGGGTGCCGTAGACAAAAACCTTAAGCAAAGCTTGTCTCAATCATTAAATTCCTGTTTTGGTGCAGCTAAGTGGCCTGATTGTGTGCATCTTAGGGCGTTGATTTGACCAAAGATATCCAAGCACGTCTCAGGCTCACTGGCCTATCTTGCCACTGAGTCTAGCTTGCATCCATTCACCTGCATGAGCTATGCATCAATTGACACGACCCAAATTCATAGTACAGCCCAAATTAAGGTCCGCAATCGTGGTTTGCTTAGTGGGCTGCATTGGACTGGGGCTAAGCTTGCGGTTTGCAAACCTCGATTTGAAAGTTTATTCATACGATGAGGCCATTACCTCCCTGCGGATTTCGGGGCATACGTGGCAAGAAGTCGTCACTCAGATGGGTGCTCAAACGAGTGATTCACTTTTCTTAAGGGTTGATCAGTTTCTACAGCGGTATCAATCTGTTGACCCCACGAACGGGGTTGGGGCAACCGTCGCAGGGCTGGCTCAAGAAGAATCTCAGCTGACGCCGCTTTATTTTCTCCTGGTGCGTCTCTGGGCACAGTGGGTGGGGGATTCGGTGGCAGCTGTGCGGGGGTTTTCGGCCCTCTTGAGTGTGGCCTCGCTCTGGGCGCTCTATCGTCTAAGCTGCCGACTCTTTCGAGATTCGCTCACCCCTTTGATGGGTGTTGCGATCGCATCGGTCTCACCCTTTTTGTTACTCTACGCCCAAGATGCGCGCCCCTACACCTTATTGAGTTTGGCTGTCATTCTCTCGGCTGATGCCTTATTGACGGCGTTTACGCGGGGAACGGTTCACGCCTGGGGACTGTATGGGTTGAGTGCGCTGCTGGGCCTCTACAGCCATTTGCTGTTTGCCTTAGTGCTGGCCGGGCACGGCCTTTATATCAGTCTCCTGTCCCTCAAAAAGCGAACTCTCCAGCCGGTGGGGCTGTTTGCGGGCAGTATGGGGCTCGCCGTCGTCGCCTTTAGCCCCTGGCTCTGGGTGATGCAGCGCTATCGCGCCCCCGTCGCAGATAAACTTGACCAGACGTTCCTATCCTGGCAAAGCTTACCCGGCACCCTCTTTACGCTGATTCGGATTACGGCCCGGACGGTTCTCGACGCCCATTGGTCCGGGGGCATTATCCGCGTCAGCCCCCAAGTCTGGCTCAATAGTTTGGTGCAAGGGGTGGCTACCTTGGCTATCCTCGGATTGATTGGCTATGCCTGCTATTGGCTATGGTCTCGAACGGCTTTGTCGGTCTGGGGGATCGTGCTACTGCCAGCCCTGGTAACGCTGTTGGTGCTGATGTCTAAAGGGGTGATCCCAGAGCGCTACCTGATGCCTTACTTTTTGGCGATTCATATTGCAGTGGCCTACTGCCTGGCCCAAAAACTGCTCACTGACCCGATGCGCCGTGGGTTTTGGCTGAGTGTCACCGCCCTGGTGTTGATCGCAGGCCTATGCTCAGTCGGAGTCAGCGCCCAAACCCCCGTTTGGTCGATCAAATTCCCCAGCTCGACGGCCCAAAATGGTGCGATCGCAGCGGCCATCAACCAGACTGAAACCCCCTGTGTGATTGTTTACCAACCCCCTGACCTGCGGGCCTTTGGCAAAGCGGGTCGCGATCGGCTCGGGCGAATGCTCTCCCTGAGTCACGGACTCAAACCCAGTGTGGCCCTTGAGCTGATCAACGACCCCCAGCAGGTCACCTTTCCGGCTGGCTATAGCGATTATTTTATTTATCGACCCAGCTCAGCTGTCCGAGAAACGATTCAAACCGATCAGGGTTATCAACTTTTGCCCGTCGATGGCATTGCTCAAGATGAGTTGCTGATGGTTTCTACGCTTCCTGTGGCAGCGTCTACAGAGTGATTAATAAAATGCGCCATTGCGATCACGACCTCTTAGAATGAGCTATGGGAAGTTGAAAGTTAAACGTTGAAAGTTAAACGTTGGAGAACTGCGAAGGCATTTGTCATCTTTTAAGGTTGGCACTTGGCACTTTTAACCTTTAACCTTTAACCTTTAACCCGTCTTACGGATTTGAAGGAGTTTGGTCGTGGCGTCTCGGTACACCCCAGCAGAGATTGAAAAGAAATGGCAACAGGCGTGGGCCGAGCAAGAGCTGGATCTGACTTCAGAAGCCCCTGACCAAAAGAAATTTTACGCCCTGTCGATGTTTCCGTACCCGTCGGGCAACTTGCACATGGGCCACGTGCGCAACTATACAATCACCGACGTGATTGCCCGCGTCCGGCGGATGCAGGGCTACCGAGTGCTCCACCCGATGGGCTGGGATGCGTTTGGCCTTCCAGCGGAGAATGCCGCCATTGATCGGGGCATCCCGCCAGCGAAGTGGACCGATCAAAATATCGCCCAGATGCGCGATCAGCTCAGCGAGTTGGGCCTCTCCTATGACTGGAGTCGGGAGGTGGCGACCTGCAAACCCGATTACTATCGCTGGACGCAGTGGATTTTCTTGCAGTTTTATGAGGCGGGGCTGGCCTACCAAAAAGAAGCGGCGGTTAACTGGGACCCGATTGACCAGACCGTGCTGGCTAACGAGCAGGTGGACAGCGAAGGCCGCTCGTGGCGCTCCGGGGCGAAGGTCGAGCGCAAGCTACTGCGCCAGTGGTTTCTCAAGATTACAGACTACGCCGAGCAGCTGTTGACTGACCTCGATCAGCTGTCTGGCTGGCCTGAGCGGGTTAAGCTGATGCAGGCCAACTGGATTGGCAAATCTACCGGGGCCCACGTCACGTTTACGACAGCGGACGGGGACGACATTCAGATCTACACCACCCGCCCCGACACGCTCTGGGGGGCGACCTTTATGGTGCTCTCACCGGAGCATCCCCTGGTGGAGCCGTTGACGACGGCGGCGCAGGGAGGTGCGATCGCAACCTACCAAGCCCAGGCCGCGGCCATGAGCGAAATCGACCGCACGGCAGAGAATCGCGAGAAAACGGGCGTGTGGACCGGCAGCTATGCCATTAACCCGGTCAATGACGAACAGATCCCGATCTGGATCGCCGACTACGTGATGATGGACTACGGCACCGGGGCAATTATGGCCGTCCCGGCCCACGACCAGCGCGATTTTGAATTTGCTAGAAAATTTGATCTGCCGATCAAAGTCGTGGTGCAGCCCGAGGGGACAGAACTCAGCGCCGACACCATGACCGAAGCCTACCCCCACGATGGCGTAATGGTCCACTCAGGGCCATTAGACGGGGTGCCCGCAGGCAGGGGTAAAGGCGAAAGCGTTGAAGCGGCGGTGAAGTGGCTCGACGCCCATGGCAAGGGCGAAGGCACCACCAACTATCGTCTGCGCGACTGGCTGATTTCTCGCCAGCGCTACTGGGGCGTGCCGATCCCGATGATCCGATGCGACAGCTGTGGTACGGTGCCGGTCCCTGCCGACCAGCTGCCGGTGCAGCTCCCCGAGAATGTGGAGTTTACCGGGCGCGGGGCCTCTCCGTTGTCCAAACTGGACGACTGGGTGAATTGCAAATGTCCCAGCTGTGATGCCCTCGCCAAGCGCGAAACCGATACGATGGATACTTTCATCGACTCGTCGTGGTACTTTTTGCGCTACGCCGATGCCAGTAATGACCAGCAGGTGTTTGAGCCTGACAAGGCCAACGATTGGCTGCCGGTTGATCAGTACGTGGGCGGCATTGAGCATGCGATTTTGCACCTGCTCTATTCGCGGTTCTTTACGAAGGTACTTCGCGATCGCGGCCTGCTTAATTTTGACGAGCCCTTTCAGCGACTGTTGACGCAAGGCATGGTGCAAGGCCTAACCTATCTGAACCCCAACAAAGGCGGTAAAGATAAGTGGGTGCCGTCACACTTAGTGGACCCTGAAAACCCGCGTGATCCAGAAACGGGGGAACTGCTCCAACGGCTCTATGCCACTATGTCCAAGTCCAAAGGAAATGGCGTCGCACCCGCGGATGTCATCCAAAAGTATGGCGCAGACACCGCCCGTATGTTTATTCTCTTCAAAGCGCCCCCTGAGAAAGATCTCGAATGGGATGACGCCGATGTCGAAGGTCAGTCTCGCTTCCTCAATCGGGTATGGCGCTTGGTGACCGGCTTTATCGAAGCCCAGGGCCAAAAATCTCGCGTGAGCGCACCAACCGGCAAACTCAGTAAAGCAGAGAAAGACCTGCGCCGCGCCATCCACACTGCCATCAAAGACGTCACCGAAGACATTGATGGTGACTACCAGTTCAACACGGCGGTCTCTGAGCTAATGAAGCTCAGCAACGCGCTGACTGATTTCAAGGCCACTGACTCCCCGGTCTACACCGAGGGCGTCCAAACCCTGGTGCTGTTGTTGGCCCCCTTTGCCCCCCATATCGCCGAGGAACTCTGGCAGCAGCTGGGCTTTGCTGAGTCAGTCCACCGTGAGCCCTGGCCCGCCTACGAAGCCGATGCCTTGGTGGCCGATGAGATTACCCTGGTCATTCAGATCATGGGTAAAACCCGAGGCACGTTGCAGGTGCCCGCCAGCGCTAGCAAAGCTGAGCTTGAGCAATACGCCAAAGACTCAGACATTGCGAAGAAGTACCTCGACGGCAAAGAAATCAAAAAGGTTATCGTGGTACCTGGGAAACTGGTGAATTTTGTAGCGGTTTGAGGATATTCCTATGGTTCAGGCTCCTCAGAGAACGTTAACCCTGGCAGAATTTTTAGAACTGCCTGAAACGAAGCCTGCGAATGAATATATCAATGGTCAGGTCATTCAAAAGCCGATGCCAGAAGGGAAGCACAGCAAACTACAAGGCAAACTGGTGTCGGTGATTAATACAATTACAGAACAACCCCATATTGCCTTAGCTTTGCCCGAGCTATGCTTCACATTTAACGGACGCTCGATTGTGCCTGATGTCTCGGTCTTTA
>JBCDDJ010000238.1:0-9681 GCA_039180385.1 Cyanobacteria bacterium P01_G01_bin.38
AGAAAAGCGTATCCCCACTGATGGTTAGGGTCAATTGTTAGGGCGTCTCGATAAGCCTTCTCAGCCTCTGCATATTGTTTTTGGTCATACAGCGCATGTCCCAGACCGAGGTGGGCCAAGATATTATCAGGCTCAAGATATATTGCCTCCTGATAAGCCGTTTGCGCTTCATCATATAGACCTTGTTTTGATAACACTTGGCCCAGACTGATGTGGGTTAAGGCATCGTTGGGAGTCAGCTGAATGGCTTCTCGATAGGCAGTAGCGGCCTCCCCATCACGGCCCTGGTTACGCAGCGCCTGGCCCAGGCTCCTATAGGCCTGAGGGTTATCAGGCTCCAGTCGAATGGCGTCTTGATAGGCGATAACGGTCTCCTCGTGCCGGTCTTGGGCAGACAGCGCCAGACCCAGGCTGATATAAGCAAGGGCATTATCAGGGGCCAGCTGAATGGCCTCTCGATGGGCGGCCTCAGCCTCTCTATAGCGGTCCTGGTAATATAGCGAAAAGCCAAGTTTAATATGGGTTAAAGCATCATTGGGGGCAAATTGAATGGCGTTGCGATAGGCCGTTTCAGCCTCGCCATATCGGCCTTGGTCATAGAGGGCACTCCCTAGGAACTGGTAAGCCCAAGCATTACCGGGGTCAAGGCTTAGCAACTGCTGCCAAATAGCTTCGGCTTGGGCATAGTCCTTGTCAGCCTGAGCCTCAATCCCCTGACGAAAGAGTGTATCAATATCATCCTGAGTCTGGGCAAGGATGGGATCATCCTGAGCATCATTCTGAGTCTGGACAAGGACCGGATGATCCTGAGCCAGGACCAGCGCTGGAACATTGCTAAGGGCAACCAAACTTAATCCCGTGACTGTCAGGAGACGCATCAGGTTCTTTTTGCGATTAGAGACTATCCTCTAATGATAAAACCCTGACGGGGATAAACGACTTTTCCGAGAGGCTCAACTATAGCGCTGGTCATCTTGCTTAGGACACCTGTTATCGTTCCTTAAGAAATTCGATTGCTGACAGTGTCCTCTATCCCTCGTTGGCTGCGCTGGGCCAAGCCATAGCCGACTACAATACCCACAAAACCGCAGATCAGATCAGCCATATCTAGCGTGCGATAGGGCGAAAATCCTTGAATCAATTCTTCGGTAACGGTGAACAGCCCAAACAAGGTCGGGAAGATGGGCAAACGTAAACCTAGTGGGGTGAAATGTCGGTTCTTTAAAACCCGATGCCCCAGATAGCTGGGAATAAAGTACAGCACCAAATGGCCAATTTTGTCGTAGTAAGGAATGGTTTCAAGTAAATGGGTTGGCAGATTATCAGTGTAGGCTGCCCATAAGGTCAGGCAAAACATGGCAGCATAAAAAGCCGCCAAGATAGCAACTCGGCGCTGTGACGAAGGAGATTGAGCTTTCATAAAAACCGCGGTCAGGTATATTTTTGTGGGATACAACTTAAGAGAGAAGGATTTCGGAAAAGGCGAAGGGGCAGAGGTGACTGATGACATCTAAGTATCGGGGTCTGGTCTATTTATTGAGTGCCGTTGTGATTGCTGCGATCCTGCTATGGGGTGGGCGCTTATCACCGCTGCAATCGGTTTCACGGGCAACGACACCTATGCTAGTTGTGGATGCTGAGCGGCTGCGATCGCACCTCGCCCCCCTCAGCGTCGAACGTTATCTTGACGCCGACCTAGCCATGGCCCGAGACTATCTCACCGACACCCTCATCGAATATGGTTATGAGCCTGAGCAGCAAGCATTTGGCTCAGAGGCGACCAGCGGGGTCAATCTAATCGCGACTCGTCCTGGGACTGCGCCCGAGACAGGCACGCTGCTTGTGGGGGCCCACTACGACACCGTGCAATATTCTCCAGGGGCTGACGATAATGCCAGTGCCATCGCGGCGACCTTAGAGATTGCTCGACTTTTTGCTGACTATCCCACTCCACATACCCTCAAAATTGCCTTCTTTGATCAAGAAGAACGTCAGCCTGACGGCCTGGGGCTCTTGGGGAGCAAAGCCTTTGTTGACACCGAGGAGAATTTAGTTGGGCTGCGAGGGGCCATTATCCTAGAGATGCTTGGCTACGCCTGTCAAGAGATAGGATGTCAGCAGTATCCACCAGGGTTGCCCATTTCTAATCTGCCCGAACAGGGCAACTTTTTGGGCGCGATTGGTGACTTTCCCCATCCTGAGCTGCTACAGACTTTTCAAACTGTAAACACACCGGAGCTGCCGATCATTACACTGCCCGTGCCTGTTAATGATATCGAAGCCCTGCCAGATTTATTTCGCAGTGACCACGTGCCCTTTTGGCGTAGCGGCATTGGCGCGGTTATGGTGACCGATACAGCTAATTTTCGCAATCCTTATTATCACTTACCCACAGATACCCTCGAGACGCTGGATGAAGCCTTTCTGTACAGAGGGACCCAGAAGATTGCTAACGCGATTAGGACCTTACTGACCTTATCCTAAGAGCACTTCACTTGCCTCAAAGGCCATCTGCCAAAAGTCTTTTTCGAGGTGGGCTACTTTGACAAACATCTCTTCGGCATCGACCTGAAAGGTCACATCTGCGGCCTTTAGCGCTTCATCGGCCTGCTCCTCAAGCAGTTTCACATAGTCAGTAAAACCCGGATTGCCCCAGCGGTCGGCAAACTCTGTGTAGGGGGTGGGCATGGGGCTATGGCCTTGCCAGCCCTGGTTGTAGGCCAGCTCAATCGCCCAAAACGCAGTTGCCTGCACCACATAGGGCTGCTCCGCTAGATGTACCATAAAGCGACAGTAGTCTTCGCAGGTGGGCTGTCGGGGGGTGTCTAAATCTAGAGCGCGCTCGGTGGCCTTAGCGCGAAACCAGCTCAGTTCATCTTGGAGAGCACCCAGTCCAGACAGGATCACATCAAAATGCTGGGTGGGCGCTGCTGCCAACAGCCGCGCCGCCGTTCGGGTAAACTCCACCACGAATAAATAGTCTTGCACCAGCCAGGTATTAAACTGGGCTGGCTGAATGCTCCCCTGCTGACACTGCGCTAAAAAAGGATGCACCGTTGCCGCTGTCCAATCTTTTGCGTGGGTGGCAAGGAGCTGCTGACAGGTGATAGACATAGGGGCAACGTCCAAAGGGGAGTAAGCCTTGATTTTATCGTAAGTCAACCGCCATGAAACACTCCATAAACGCCATACAACTTGAGGAAATACCTAGTACCCCCCCAAAATCCCGCGTTTTTTGGCCTGACGCTCTGCCCAACCAAATACAAGCAGGCCCAAGCCAAAGTAGACCATGCCATTGACCAACGCAATGCCTAACAGAGAAAAATCCAAGGCTTGACCCCGAGCCATCAGATTACGCAACAGCCCGGTGCTGGGCAGCATCGGTAAAAAGTTGGCCACTATCTGAGCTGGGCCGTTCCATTCTTCGGTGGGGGCGGCCAGTAGAAACAACAGTGCAAACTGAAAGATGGGCAGAATCTGCTGCACTCGCTTAAACACTAACGCCGCCGACCCCATCACAAAAGCTAAACCATAGGCCGCCATCAGTAAAGTCAGCAACGGCAACACCAGCGCGATGGGAAAGGCTAGCTGACTGCCGGTAATCGCCATCAAAATCAGCAAGATAATCACAATCAGCGACATTCGCAGCGCTAGACTAGCTACCGCTCGGGCAAAAAAGACTTTGGGCGCACCAAAGGGTGAGAGAAACAGCTGCTCCAGGGTGCCGGTTTGGGCCTCCATTTGGATATTGATGGCGATGTCATTAACGATGTAGAGCGCCAGGGTCCAAAGGACGTAGCCGACGACCACAGAGTCCAATCGATCGCCAAAGCCCATAGCTGGCCCGGCCATATACTGCGCACTTAAAAACAGTCCGTAAAACACCGTCGTGATGATCACAATGCCGCCGATGATTTCGGTGGGGTAGCGGATGAATTGGATCCAGGTGCGTTTGAGTTCTCCGATTAAGAGGTTGAGCATGCAGAATCTAGATGGGACAGGTGTTTCTTTATGATGACGGATAATGGATCTGAGCCTAAGGGGTATAGTTGAATCGTCAGTTTACAAGTTCTAGATATGGATAGGGTGCATACAGCAAGACCAGGAGGGCTGAAATCAGCCTAACCGACTTTGCGAACCAGCTTTAAGAAAACTTCGGTGAGATCAGCTTTGTCTTGACGGATTTCTTTGATAGGCAGAGGGTTAAGAATGGCCAAGATATCGTAGAGCCCTACTGGACTACCGCTGTAGAGCAGACAAGTCTTGTCTAGGCTAGCACCGAGCGATCGCAACTTTCTTTCCCGCTCTGCATCCAAAGTCCCTTCGAAATAAATATAATAGGCCGTCCCTGAAAATTGCCGGATCAACTCTTGGGTAGGTTGCTGGGCGATCAGTTCGCCTTTGCGAATAACAGCAACTCGGTCAGACAAGGCTTCAGCCACGTCGAGTTGGTGGGTGGTGAGCAAAATCGCGCAGCCGGAGGCGGCGATCTCGCGGATCAGGCGTTTTACCGTTTCGCTGGCTTCGACATCGAGGCCAAGGGTGGGTTCGTCCAGGAGTAGGAGTTTGGGCTGGTGGACCAGGGCGACTGCGATCGCAACCTTTTGCTGCATCCCACGGGATAGCTTTTGCACCGGGGTTTTGCGTTTATCAGCCAGGTCAAACTGCTCTAGCAGTTGCTGCCCTCGCTCACGGGCCACCCGTCGGGGCACCTGCCGCAGCCCGCCAAAATATTCCAAATTTTCCTCAGGGGTGAGTCGCCAATAGAGATTGCGATTACCTTCGAGCACGGCCCCCACCTGCTTAAGCGCTTTGGGATGGCGGTGGGGGTCAAGGCCTGCTATCCGCACCCAACCTGCATCGGGGCGTACCAGGCCACCAATCATTTTGATAGTGGTGGTTTTACCCGCACCGTTGGGCCCTAAAAAGGCCAGCACTTCCCCCGCCCCGATGGTGAGTGAAACCGCACGCACCGCCTCAAAGCGACGCTTGCCGCGGCCATAGGCTTTGCTCAGACTGCACGCCGCCAGGGTGGGGCCTGTCTCAGGCGTCAATGGGGCACCCCGCAAGGCATCCGCCGACAAATCGAGCGTCATAGAAAAATCTGCTTAATATTTTGCAATCATCTTTTATCGTAACGCTCTATCAGCAACCACGTTTCCTAAAACCACAGCAAGCAAATTGCCGCCCACATCGGCAAGCTGTACTTTGAACAATTTTTAAATATTTACACATATTTTGTTACAATTCTTAAACAAGCTTTTTGACCACCCAAAATACTGTCTCCAACTAGAATGATCTTTCCTACTTCGAGCGAACCGGTTTTTCGCGCAAAGCAAGCTGAGTTAGACATTCAAGATATTTGCGGATTGTTGAAACTGCGTTGGCAGCTGGGGGCGTGGACACTGCTAGACACCCATTTCACCCGGATTGATCAGGTGTTTTTGGTGTGGGCAGGCATTAGCGCGGCAATTTTTGCAACGGCGCAGTTTTTCCCCACGTTGAGCTGGACCACCCAAGCAGCTGTGTGGGCGGTGCTTACCTGCATCGGGATTGTCACCATGACTAACCTGGTCTGGTTTTGGGTACAGGTAGAGCGGCTGCGCTGGGTGGTTTATCTGTGGTCAGGGCTGATGCTAACCGGCATTGTACTGACCGCCCACGGTATCTTTAACGGGGTGCCGCTGATTTTGATTAATCTCTGTGGGCTTTGGCTGGGGCTATGTGCCATCGGCTATGCGGTCATGGGGGTGGGGATGCGATCGCGCAGCTTTTTGCTGGCTTCGCTGATGCACCTGGCGACGGTGCCAGCGCTTAGCTCAATGATGGCCTGGCAGTTTCTCTTGACTGGGGCCGTGATGGCGGGCAGCCTTTTGCTATTTGCCTGCGTGCAGTGGGATATGCGTGACCCGATTGAGAAACCTGATATTCTCTCTGCAAAAGAAAGAGATTTTAATCAGCAGCAGCAGCAATTGCGACAGGTTTAGGGGAAACAAAAACCTCCAGTTGGAGCTGGAGGTTTCGAGGAGGAGACTATCCTATCTAATGAAAGTTCTCAGGTAGGTTCTGTATAGGGATCGCCATCGTAGGGTTGCACCCCAGTATTTGGGTAGGCATCATCATCTGGACCAAAAATCCGTGAAACGGCCTCAGAGAGATAACTCAAAATGTTGTTTAGCCAACCTGTCACTTTCATAACCTTATATCCTCGTAATTGACTGAAGGTAATGGACTGAAGCTGTTGTCTATAAACCTACATAAAGCGATCAAGGTGAACCTATTATTCGCAACCACGTATTTGCAATCGCGCCTTAACGGTCATCTTTGATCAATCTGATCATAAACCTGAGAAAGATTAATAGGCCGACAGTGTCATCAATTCTTTACAGCGAAAGCCTGAGATCAATAAACATTTGGCAAGTAAATAAAAGTTGTTTTACATTTCAATAACAATCACTAACAGTGAATAGGAATTGTTGCATTCAGTGACCATCGGCTGGCAATGGGCATACGCCAGCCCATGCCAAAGGCGCGATCGGTGACCTTGAGTACGGGCGGGGCCTGTCTGCGCTTAAACTCAGTGCGGCTTAGCAGTCGCACCACTTTGTCAACGACTGCTGGGTCATGGCCTGCGGCAACCAAGTCTGCCACGGACTGATGCAGTTGAATAAGCCGTTCTAAAATATCATCTAGGATATCGTAGGCTGGGAGTGAATCTTGGTCAACCTGACCCGGTTTGAGCTCAGCGCTCGGGGGTTTGATTAAAATGTTTTCAGGAATCATCTCGGCGGCCATATTGGGGACTGTGAATCTAGATATTTTGCCTAAATAGGTGTTGTCTCCGGCCTTAGCCTGGCGATTGAGCCAGCGACATAGGGCATACACCTGGGTCTTCGGGACATCGGCAATCACGGCCAAACCCCCATTCATATCGCCGTAGAGGGTGCAGTAGCCAACGGCCATCTCGGATTTATTGCCGGTTGACAGCAGCAGATGGCCAAATTTATTGGAGATCGCCATCAGTAAATTGCCCCGAATGCGGGATTGCAGATTTTCTTCGGTAACGCCAGCCTCGGTATTGGCAAAGAGGGTTTCAAAGGTTTTGTCGTAGCCTGACATGAGATGCCCAATTGCCAGCGTTTCTGATGGCACACCTAAATTAGCAGCCAGTTTCTCTGCGTCGACAACAGAATGTTCAGAGCTGTAGGGGGAGGGCATTAACACCCCGAGGACATGCTCAGGGCCGAGGGCTGCGGCTGCGATCGCACACACTAGCGCTGAGTCAATCCCACCACTCAGGCCAATCACCGCCTTTGAGAACCCACACTTGCGAGCATAGTCCTGAACCCCGAGCACCAACGCTGACCACATTTCTGCCTCGGGTTCAGCGGTCAGGGGCCTGACCTGCGAGGGTTGTAGGTCTCGGGACTTAAAGTCGATCACCTCTAGAATGGGTTCAAACCCCTGAGCGCGGCAGACCACGTCACCCTCACGATTGATGGCTACGCTGTAGCCATCAAAAATCAGATCGTCATTGCCCCCAACCTGATTGACATACACAATCGGGCAGTGGTGTTGCAAGACCGCATGGCGGATCATCTTTTCTCGCAGCTGCTGCTTACCGACCACGTAGGGCGACGCCGACAGATTGACGACCAGATCGACTCCAGCCGCCACCACCTCAGCCGTGGGGTTGACCGGATAGGCCCGCTGCCCCCAAAAGTCGTGATCGTTCCACAGGTCTTCACAAATGGTGACGCCAATGTGCACTGACTCACCCTTTCTATCTCTGATAAAAAAGTGGTTGGGTTCGGTGCCTGATTCAAAATAACGGTCGTCATCAAAGACATCGTAGGTGGGTAGCAGTCGCTTATGGAAAACTGCCTGCACCTGACCATCCTCGACTAGGGCCATACTATTAAACAGAGGCTTCTCCCCGGCGGTGCCCGCGTTGGGGTTCGCCTCAGCAATACCCACCAGGGCGGCTAACCCTGCGGGCAAGTCGCGGGCCAGCTGCTCTAGGGTCTGACGCATCAGTTCGATAAAACTGGGACGCAGCAACAGATCTAGGGGCGGATAGCCACACAGCGATAGCTCAGGGGTGAGCAACAGGCGCACATCCTGATTGCTAGCCTGCTGGGCCAGCTCGAGAATGCGCTCAGCGTTGCCAGTGAGATCGCCAAGGATAGGATTCAGTTGAGCAATACCAATTTTCATAGCTAAGCAGGGGTGGAGGATGGAGGATGGAGGGTGAAGGGTGGAGAGTTCTGAGTCCCACTACCCACTCACTACCCCAATGCAAGTTGTCTTAAATATTCAGAAGGCTGTTGAATTTCAAACAATGTCGCTTTAATCAAGGCTTCGATGATATTGCGTTGTTTGATGGCGAGTAACGATGAACCTTTACTCAGAAATCCCGATTTGGCTAAATAAACACCATGGGTTTGTCCTTAAAGGGTTCAAAGGCCTCTGCGTCAAACCGATAGAGACTGGCCGGGCGGCCTGCACCACGGGAGGCCTTGACCCCGGTATCGGTGAGAAAACCGAGCTTGAGCAATCGCGTGCGAAAGTTGGAGTAGTCAGAAAAGTCTTCTCCCAGGACGGTGGCATAGAGCTGGTAGAGATCGCTCAGGGTAAAGGTGTCGGGCAGCACATCAAAGGCAACGGGGCTATACTCGAGTTTGTTGCGCAGGCGACGATAGCCATAATCCAAAATCTCATTGTGGTCAAAGGCGAGCTTGGGCACGCGGCTAAGGGGATACCAGGCGATGCCGCTAACGCCGTCGGCAATCAACTCGGCTTCGGCAAAGCGCACCAGGGCAAAGTAACTTACCGACAAATAGCGAATGTCGTAGGCGTCTTCGGCTTCGCGGGGGTCACGGTGAGGGCCACCAAAGGTATAGAGCTGCTCTAGGTAGAGATTGCTGACACGAATCTTTTCTGACAGGACGCGATCGGCGGCGTCTTCTAAAGACTCGCCCCGGCGTACCAGGGTGCCGGGCAAACACCAGTAGCCAACATAGGGCTCCTCGTGGCGCATGACCAGCAGCACCAGCAGCCGATTTTGATCGGTGTCGACTGAGAAGATGACGTTATCGACGCCTACCTTAAAGTCGGCCAGATCAGTATCGGCTAGTGGGTCGGCAATTTTTCTTTGGAGTTTTCCGGGCATGGGTACAGGTTGTGTTGGTCGATATAGGTTTGAATGGCGGGCAAAATCACCCGGTCGTCATCGCACTGGCGATAGGCCGTCGAAGAGACATCGTACTGCTGGGGAGGGGTTGCGATCGCAACCTCAGCGCCCTGCTGCCTCAATGACCGCAAATCTTTGTCATCCAGGGGGTAGCCTGGGCGAGGAAACGCCAAAATCTTGGCCTGTTGAAAGAGTTCAGAGGCTCGATACCAGCGGGGCAACTGGGGGATCAGGTCTGCGCCGACGACCAGGGTAAAGGTCGCCTGGGGCCAGATTTGCTGGGCTCGCTCCAGGGTGACCAGGGTAAAGCGGTGGCTCAACGCTGGGTAAACCTGCACCCGACCAGGGGCATGAATGTCGTCTACCAACAGACGCAGCATCGCCATCCGATCGGCCAAGGGGGACTGGTTACCCTTAAAAGGGTTGTCAGAGGCCCAAACCGCCACCTGGTCAAAGTGTTGCCCCAACCAGGTGAGCACGCCATGATG
>JBCDDJ010000239.1:0-9674 GCA_039180385.1 Cyanobacteria bacterium P01_G01_bin.38
AGACAATCCCGACGATGAAAAACTGACTATTCGAGCGCTCCGACAAAGTCAAATCGCAAACCAAATTCAGATCGCTCGCGATGGCGAAGCCGCCCTCGTCGCCATCTTTGAGGCTGATCCGTTGCCCAGTGTGGTCCTGCTGGACTTAAAGCTACCCAAAATTGATGGGTTGGAGGTCTTACAGCGCATCCGAGCCCATGAACGAACCCGGCTGCTGCCAGTTGTCGTGCTGACCTCCTCCAGCGAAGAACGTGACATCGTTGAAAGTTATAGCCTGGGGGCCAATAGCTATGTCCGTAAACCGGTCGAGTTTGATCAATTTACCCAGGCTGTTACTCAACTGGGTCTGTACTGGGCGCTCATTAATGAGCCCTTGCCAGAAGGGTTGTGACCATGGATGAATCTCTCAATGTGCTGATGATTGAAGATTCAGAAGATGACGCCCTGTTACTGCTCAGAGCCTTGCGACGCGGTGATTTTGACCTTGTTTGGGAACGGGTACAAACCGCTGAGTCGCTACGCACCCTGCTAACGACTCAAACCTGGGATGTGATCATTTCAGACTATCGTCTCCCTGGCTTCGACGCACCTACAGCCTTAAACATCGTCAAACAAAGCCAGCTTGACATTCCTTTCATTGTGGTTTCGGGCACTATCGGTGAGCGCCTGGCGGTGGATATGATGAAAGCAGGTGCCCATGATTATCTGATGAAAGAAAACCTGACCCGGCTACCAGAAGCGGTGCGGCGTGAAGTCCGGGATGCAAAAATCAGGGCAGAACGCAAACAGGCTGAAATTTTGCTGCGACGGCAGCAGGCAGCGATTGATGCCGCCATCGACGGGATTGGCATTTTGCAAGGCGACACCTACGTCTACGCCAATCAAGCCCATCTAGATTTGTTTGGGTTTGATTGCCTTGAGGAGCTGGTGGGTCAAACCTGGAGAGTGTTGTATTCAAAGGCAGAGATAGAGCGGTTTGAGCAGACTGTGTTGCCGATGTTGGAGCGCGATCGCTCCTGGCAGGGCGAAGCGATCGCAACTCGCAAAGATGGCTCTACCTTTGCCCAGGGCGTCTCCCTGACCTTTACAGAAGATGGCTTACTGATTTGTGTCTGTCGCGATATCAGTGACTTCAAAAGAGTCCAAGAACAGATCATCCACAATGCTTTGCATGATCCGCTGACAAATTTACCCAATCGAACGTTACTAACACAGCGCCTCGAACTCGCCATTAGCCGAGCCCGGCGGCTTGAGAACCACCATTATGCCGTCTTATTTCTGGATCTGGACCGGTTCAAGGTCATCAATGATAGCTTAGGGCATTTAGTAGGCGATCAACTCCTAACGGGCATTGCTCAAAAGCTAAAAACACAGTTGAGAGACATTGATTTAGTCGCTCGCTTGGGGGGCGACGAGTTTGTTATCCTGCTAGAGGAGATTAACGGCACTGAATCCGTTATTCAGATTGCCGAGCGGATTTTGTCCGATTGTCAAACGCCCTTTTTGATCGATGGACATGAAATTTTTACCAGCCTAAGCATTGGTATTGTGCTGGGCACACCCGATTACCATCAGGCGGCTGACTTGATCCGCGATGCCGACATTGCCATGTATCAAGCCAAGGCCCATGAGCACAGATCGTATATCTTTTTTGATGCGACCATGTATGCTCAGGTACTACAACGCCTCACGTTAGAAACCGATCTCCGTAAAGCTCTGGTTCAGGAGGAGTTGATTGTATACTACCAACCCGTTTTTAACCTGCTTAACCATCGACTGGTTGGGCTAGAAGCCCTAGTTCGCTGGCAACATCCCACGAGAGGACTGATTTCTCCCTGTGAATTTGTCCCTGTGGCCGAAGAGACAGGTTTAATTGTGCAGCTCGATAATTGGGTGTTGCATCAAGCTTGCCAACAAATGGTCGACTGGCAAACCCAATTTCCCCAGAGTTGCCCTCTCAAAATCAGCACTAACCTATCTACCCAAGATCTCCGCCAAAGCAGCCTGATTGAAGAGATTAATCATATCCTGGCCAGGACCGGATTAGACGGTGACGCCATCATCTTAGAGATTACCGAGAGTATGCTGATTGAGAACATCGACGAGACCATCGATATTTTAGCCCAGTTATCAGCCAAAGACATTCGGATCAGCATTGATGACTTTGGCACGGGCTATTCTTCTCTCAAGTATCTCCATCGCTTGCCCGTGAACAATCTGAAGATCGATCGATCTTTCGTCGGGCAGATGCACATCGAAAATCGCAACTATCAGGTAGTCAGCACGATTATTGCCCTGGGCAATCAGCTCGACTTAAAGGTAGTAGCAGAGGGCATTGAGACCCCGCAACAACTGCAACAGTTACAACAACTGGGCTGCCAACTCGGCCAAGGCTACTTATTTTCACCCCCCCTGCCCGCTGCTGCCATTGAAGCTCAATTTTTAGCTATGCACGCTCACCAAAAGGCGCACAGCACTTTTTTAAGAGGGTCTGATTGAGAGATAAAAACTTAGTTTGTCCCTGTTTGCGGGCCTGGACCAGCCCGGAGGCAATCAGGGTTTTGGAATGATGACAAAATAATGCCAAACTAATATCCATTTGTTTCGCCAGACTAGAGCCGCTCGCCTCCGGCTGCTCTGCCAGAAGTTCAACAATGCGTAATCGGGTTGGGTCTGCCAGGGCTGCAAAGAGCTTAGCTCGCTCCTCAAGTGCCAACTGCTCATCCTTTCTATCAACTGTTTTAGCCATTTTTTCGATGCCAGCCATCTTTCAAGACCCAATTTCCTCAGACGATACTCATTGACTTCTAATCAAATACTCAAATGAGTGCTTGACTATCTAATCTGAGCCGACTACCATCTTATCAAATGGTTGTTTGACTATTTCAGTCGAAACCCAAATCGAGATAGTCTGTCACTTTTCGACCCAGTTCATCTGACATCGTTCATCCAACATCGTTTATAGGAGATTCGCAATGACTTTAGCAACAGAGATCCAAGATTACCAAGCCCAGTTTCGGTCTAAGGTTCCTGCTGATGTTCAGGGCACGATGGGCAAAGCTACGCAAGATCTGGCCCACTCTGGCATTATTGATCGGACTCTCAAAGTGGGCGATCGTATCCCAGCGGTGACGCTGCCAGATGCCACGGGTCAGAGCTTTAGCGTGCAAGCCGCGTTAGAACAAGGCCCTGTTGTCCTCGCCTTTTATCGTGGCGGCTGGTGTCCCTATTGCAACCTGGAGCTAAAGGCCCTCCAGGCCGTCTTGCCAGAGATTCAGGCAGCTGGGGCAATCCTGATTGCGATCGCGCCCGAAACCCCCGACAATTCTCTCTCCACCCAGGAGAAGAATGCCCTGACGTTCTCGGTGCTCAGCGATGTAGGGAATAAAGTCAGTCGGGAATTTGGGTTGGTTTTCCAGCTGCCTGAGGCGCTACGGCCTATCTATAAAGGATTTGGCATCGATATTGAAGCCTACAACGGCGACCAAACCTTTGAGCTGCCAGTGCCCGCCACCTATGTGGTTGCCCCCAGTGGTGAGATTGTTTACGCCTTTGCCGATGCGGATTACACTAAACGGGCAGAACCGGCTGATGTGGTTGCAGCGCTGAAGCAGATTGCATAAGAACCTGTACGATAATTTGCATGGGCACTCTGAGCAAATGCCGTGCGGACTCATCGATTTAGCCTACCTATCTGCCTAACCCTGATTTTAGGGACCAGCCTATCTATTTTGGCGACCTTTGCGGTGGCTCGATGGGAGCGGGCTAATTATCGTTTGCAGTTTCAGCGCCAGACGGACAGCTTAGCCACTGCGCTCCAGCGTAGCATCAACCGGTATACCGATCTTCTCCTGGCCCTGGGTGACTTTTATAGTGTTTCTCAACAGACGGTTTCTCGCCCAGAGTTTAATCGATTTGTTGAGCGGGCACTGGCGACCTATCCCGGCATTCAAGCGCTAGAGTGGGCCCCGGTAGTGTCAGATCAAGCGCGCAACACTTTTGAAACGGCCCTTCGGGTCGAAGGGTATCCCAGTTTTCAAATTACTGAGCGAGAAAGTCGCGGCGGGCTGGTGCGGGCGAGGGTGCGATCGCACTACGTCCCCGTCACTTATCTACAACCCTGGGCAGGCAACGAGCTTGCCCTGGGCTACGATCTCACCTCTGACACCACCCGCCGGACGGCGCTAGAAACCGCCCGAGATACTGGCCAGGTCGCTGCCTCAGGCCGTATTCGTCTGGTGCAAGAAAATAAAAATCAGTTTGGCTTTCTAGTTTTTCTGCCGCTGTATAAAACCCCGACAGTGCCCCCGTCACAAGCAGCGCGTCGAGAACAGATCGAAGGGTATCTGTTAGGGGTTTTTCGCGTGTCCGACGTGGTCGAAGAATCCTTGGAAACCCTGAACTATGACATCAACTTTACCTTGAGCGATCAAACCGCTGGCCCCCTCAATCAATTTTTAGGCATTTACGACGCCGCCACCCAAACCGTCCTTACCGAGCCCACTGAGCCGCCCCTGGCCCAACGCACCCAACGCACCCTGTGTCCCACCGCCAATGATTGCACCCATGACCTCATAACCGGCGGACGACAATGGGTCATGACCTTTACCCCTGCTACAAACTACCCTGCACCGACTGTATGGAGTGCGCTGTCTACGTTAGTGATTGGGCTGTTGCTGACCACCCTCGTGGCCCGATATCTTGCCCAGGCCCAGGCAGAGCTTGACCGCACCAAAGAACTCAACACCCTCAAAATTCGCCTTTTCTCCATGGCGTCCCATGAGTTACGCACCCCCCTGAGTACCATTTTGCTCTCTGCCCAAACCTTAGAAGCCGACCCTCTACCCGCCAACCCTCATCGGATCTATGGCCGCATTCGCGCGTCGGCGAAACGCATGAATCAGCTGTTAAACGACCTGCTGACCCTGGCTCGAGCCGAATCCGGCAAGCTCCAATGCGCACCTGAGATATTGAACCTGACGCAGTTTTGCCAACAGCTGATCGAAGAGGTCCAGTTTAGCTTTGAAACAAGCCCCTATATCGACTTTAAAGCAGAGGGTGAAGGCCAAACCGCCTATCTCGACCCCCAGCTTTTGCGCGCTATCTTAACCAACCTACTCTCCAACGCGGTAAAATACTCCGCCCCTCACTCCAAAGTGTTTTTACATCTGACCTACCATCCCCACAAGATTGTTTTCCAGATCCAAGACCATGGCATTGGCATCCCCGAGGCAGACCAAAACCGGCTCTACGAAGCCTTTCACCGAGGCACTAACGTCGGTGCGATCGCAGGCACAGGGCTAGGACTCTCAGTCGTAAAAGCCTGCTTGCAGATCCATCAAGGCACCCTAACCTTTGACAGCAAAGAAGGCCAGGGAACAACCTTTAGGGTGACGCTTCCCCGGGTCGATTAAAAGCATAAGGCCAGCCCCTACATTTCCCCGCGTCCTCGCCTCCCCCCCTTTCTCCGCGTCCTCCTCACCTTCCTCATCTTCCCCATCTCCTCCACCCACTCCCCTCACTCCCCCTGCAACCGATACCCCACCCCATGCACCGTCTCAATCAACGTCCTAGGAGCCCCCGCCGCCCTGAGCTTGTGCCGCAAACTCTTAATATGAGCCTTAACCGTCTCCTCATCCGGCGGGCTTTGCAGTGACCAAAGAGACTCCAACATAAACGCCCGGCTCAGCACCCGTCGCCCGTTGCGCATCAACAGCTCTAAAATCGAAAACTCTTTTGGGGTGACTCGCACAGCTTGTTTGTTATAGCTGACCTCGTAAGTTGTGGGGTCTAGGCTCAGCTTCTCCCAAGTCAGCACAATCGCCGACTGCGAGCTGCCCCGACGCAACAGCGCTCGAATTTGGGCCAACAGCTCAGACAGATCAAAGGGCTTGACCATATAAGCATCTGCCCCAGCATCCAGCCCCTGTACCTTGTCGTGACTCGTATCCCGCGCGGTCAACATCAACACTGGCAGCCCATAGCCTCGACTGCGCAGCCGCTGACATAGCTGAATCCCATCCAGCTTAGGCAGCGTCACATCCAATAGCGTCAGATCATAGTCTAGCGATCGCATCTGACACCAGCCCGCCTCCCCATCTTTAACCACATCCACCACATAGCGCTGGGCCTCTAAAGCCTCAGTCAAAGATTCTGCAAGTTGAACATCATCCTCAACGAGTAGCAGGCGCATAGATCTTAGGCAGGTAAACAGCCGGGGAAGATAATAGTATTTAGAATGAAGGATTAGCTCGTGAACGTTGTGTAGTGAGATACATTTACAGAAACGTTAACTTGCAACAATTATCGTAGGACCCATTGCCGACCAGACGTAAATGGGTCCAGACACATATCGGTAAGATCGCCCCAACAGTGAGGATGTCATTCATGAGTGGACTCGGTGGACTCAACAAAACCCCGAACGGTGTTGTGCTCGGCATGGTGCAGCTACAGCTGCCGAACGTAATTACTCCAGATGACCTAGCCGCTCAAACCCAGCGGATTTGCGATGTGGTCGCCAAAGCCCGCCGCAATATGCCCACCATGGATCTGGTGGTGTTTCCCGAATATTCTCTCCACGGGCTGTCGATGGACACCAACCCAGCAATCATGTGCAAGCTGGACGGGCCAGAGGTAGCCGCATTCCGTCAGGCCTGTATCGACAACCAGATCTGGGGCTGTTTTTCGATTATGGAGTACAACCCCAACGGCAACCCCTACAACAGCGGTATCATCATTGACAATCAAGGGGAACTCAAGCTCTACTACCGTAAGCTGCATCCATGGGTGCCCGTAGAACCCTGGGAGCCAGGTAACATCGGGATTCCAGTCTGTGACGGCCCCAACGGCAGCAAAATTGCCCTGATTATTTGCCACGATGGCATGTTCCCCGAGATGGCCAGGGAGTGTGCCTATAAAGGGGCCGAGATTATGATCCGCACAGCGGGCTACACTGCCCCGATTCGCCATAGCTGGCGGATTACCAATCAGTCCAATTCATTCTGCAACCTGATGGTGACCGCCTCAGTCTGCATGTGCGGCAGCGATGGCAGCTTTGACTCTATGGGCGAAGGCATGATCGTTAATTTTGACGGCGAACCGCTGGTCATGGGCAGTCATCGCCCCGATGAGATTATCACCGCCGAGGTGCGCCCCGACCTGGTGCGCGAAGCCCGCAAGTACTGGAGCGTGGAGAACAATATTTATCAGTTTGGCCATCGGGGATACACGGCGGTCAAAGGTGGCGCGCAGGATTGCCCTTATACCTACATGCAAGACATGGTGGCGGGCAACTATCGGCTGCCCTGGGAGGATGAGGTGGTTTACACCGATGGCACCTCCTGCGGGTTTGAAGCGCCGACTCGCAGCTATCAGGGTGAGGAGTTACCGCTGGTATCGGCGGATGCCGCAGAGGGATAGTCGGCCACACAGGCTAATAATATTGTGTACAGCTTGTTCAAGGAGCGTCATCCGTGAGTTTTTTCCCAAACTGATACGTGATAGCGACTAGTGTTCGTAAATGGTTCTTTTTTCCAGCCTCCCCATCTTGCTTTCAGCTTTAAATTGGCGATTCTCGCCATAAGATCAAGTTCTGATGGCCAAACATAGCGAAAAGGTATTGAAGACAGCTCTAACTTTTGATTACGAACATTCAAATGATGGGATTTAAGAGATTGAGAGACAACATCATAGGTATCTATTCCCCAGTGATTATCGCGGAGATCGAACACATGATTTGTTTCGCCATGAGGGAGTAATTGAAGCGCGGGAACCATTACCTCAACGACAAAACTCCCACCAGACCTAAGATGTGAGGCTGCATTTTGAAAGCATCTAACTTGCTCATCCTGAGTTGTGAGATTCATGATGCTATTGAAAATGAGGTAGACAAGCGCGAATGACTCTCCACAGGATATGGTTGCAAAGTTACCCTGAGTCACTGAAATACGATCGCTGCCAGTTTTCTCAGCAAGTTTGGCGATCATGGCATTGGACAGCTCAATTCCATGAACTTTGATGCCTTTCATCGCCAGTGGTAAAGCTATTCGGCCTGTTCCAACACCAAATTCAAGCGCATTGCCGCTACCAACAAGTTCTGCCAGAAAATCGACAACAGGCTCGATCGCTTCGGGGTTAAATGCATTTACATCATTGTCATACGTTGCAGCAACTCTTTCGTCAAAATATCCGTCACTATGCATGGTTCAAATGTGAAACGAATGAAACAAAGGAGGGCAGATACCTTACGGGTTTTACGCAGTACACCCAATACGATATAGTCGGGACTTCTGTAGCCTAATGAACTGACCCAGCTTATATTTCGATTTAATCTGCTCCCAGTTAGCGCTACCCATCTTGCTTACCGTAGTTTGAGGACTCGTGGATGTTGAATGATAACTTCGTTCAAGCTGAACACTCTACCCTATTGAAAAAATGGTATGTTTGCTGAGGAAAACTCCTACCTGAGCGCAGATCTTTAGATACTACATGGGACGCTATGTAAAATCTGATCCCTATTCCTACCCTTACAATGGCGATTTGCGCCCCGATAACACGGTGCTGATCATCATTGACATGCAGACCGACTTCTGCGGCAAGGGCGGCTACGTTGACAAGATGGGCTACGACCTCAGCCTCACCCGCACCCCGATTGAGCCCCTACAAAAACTGCTAACGGTGATGCGCGACCAGAGCTACCCTATTATGCATACCCGCGAGGGCCACCGTCCTGATTTGTCTGATCTGCCCGAAAATAAGCAGTGGCGCTCTCGACAGATCGGCGCTGGCATCGGTGAGCCTGGCCCCTGCGGCAAAATTTTAGTGCGGGGTGAGCCCGGCTGGGAGATTATCCCTGAGCTAGCCCCCCTCCCTGGCGAAACGGTGATTGATAAACCTGGCAAGGGGGCCTTTTTCGCCACCGATCTGGATTTGCTCCTGCGGCTCAAGGGCATTCAAAACGTTATTCTGACCGGCATCACCACCGATGTCTGTGTGCACACCACCATGCGCGAGGCCAACGACCGAGGCTATGAGTGTCTGGTGCTCTCAGACTGTACTGGGGCGACGGACTACGGTAACTATCTTGCCGCCCTGAAGATGATCAAGATGCAAGGCGGTGTCTTTGGCGCAGTCGCCACTTCCACCGATCTGATCGAAACCCTTCAGGCTTAACCGATGGACACCGCAACCCTGGCAACGCCGCAGCGCACCCAAGGCCCACCCCAGCTAGACGTGGTGGAGATGACCAAGCGGTTTGGTCGATTCACCGCCCTCGATCAGGTGTCAATGACCCTGACCCCTGGCAGTGTCCACGCCTTGCTCGGTGAGAATGGAGCGGGCAAAAGCACTCTGGTCAAATGTGTAATGGGGTTTTACAAACCCACCGCCGGACAGGTCTTGGTCGATCAGCAGTTAAAAACCATCAACAGCCCCAAAGACGCCCACGCCCACGGCATCGGTATGGTCTATCAGCATTTCACCTCTGTGCCGGCGATGACGGTGGCTGAGAATCTGGTCCTGTCTCGCTACGACACCCAAAACCTGATCAACTGGAAGCAAGAATACGAGCAGCTGCACGCCTTTATTGATCAATCTCCCTTCAAAATTGGGTTAGATATCCCGGTTGCCCAGCTAGCCGCGGGTCAAAAACAAAAGCTCGAAATCCTCAAGCAGCT
>JBCDDJ010000240.1:0-9666 GCA_039180385.1 Cyanobacteria bacterium P01_G01_bin.38
AAGGTGACATTGCCGTCTAACCAACCGTGGCTCATCGCAATGCCCTGAAACGGTGAAACCCATTGGGTGACGATTTGCTCTTCTGTGCCAATGGTTTTGACTTCGTAGCCGTAGCGGTTTTCGATAATCCCGTCGAGGCGCTTCCAGGTGGCCTCTGCCGCATCGCGATCGCTGGCTTGCACCAGTAAAACCAACTGGCCCGGATCGAGGGTGCCCTGCTCCTGGTTGGCGGGTGGCAGCAGTGCAAAGCTAAACTCACCATCCATCCACGGCATCAAATCTTCGTCTATTCGCAACCCGGTGGTGTTTTGCAACCCCGCCTTCAAATTTTCGGGGCGAAAGGGCAGTAGCGGCACTGCGCCGTTAGTTTCCCCAATGTCTTGCCAGAGTTTTTGTAAGCTATTGCCCGATACCATCAGTAGGGCATTGTCGGGTAACCGGCGCGACATCTCATCGGGCGTATTTTTGAGGTTGGCATAGTTGCGATCATCACTGGCGGCTAACCAGCTGGTCCCTTTAAGGTCGATTCCGGTATTGTCCAGGGTGACGGTTGCCGCCAACCCTTCGCTGTTGCCAAAGGGCAGCCCCTGGGAGGGCTCAATCAGCTGCTTGGCGGCGGGCAGATTGACGTAGAGATGGGCAAACGCTTGGGGGTCATCAATCCTGGAGATGGCTTGGCGATAGCCCGCCGTCTGAAAGACTGAAGCAGCCCCTTCAGCGATATCAATGATTTTCTCCACTGCTTTTGGGGTTTGACCGACCACCACCCAGTCTGTGTCAATCACAGTTGTTTCAAAGGTCTCGCCAGTGGGGGTGGTCACCGATTGGATCTGGACGCCCTTGTAGTCGCGCCCCACCCAGCGAGTATTTCCTTTGGGCTCGGCCATCAGCGCCCTGGCCTTGGCCCGATCGGCGATGGGTAAGATGATCACCATATCGGTCTCTAAGTCTGGGCTGGATGGGTTGGCCGCAGGCAAAAAGACAACCGTCATTTCGTCGCCGACCCACGGTTTAATATCGCGCTTAAATTGATAGCCGTTAACCGTCAGTAGCTGGTCGCGCCACTTCAATAAAAAATTATCAAAAGTGCGCTGGGTTTCAGGTGTCCCAAACTGTCTTAGCCTAGTCCACTGGTTTTCTTGGGTACTAATGCTGAGGGTCATGACGGTGTCCTGCGGCACCAGTTTTATGCCAGCGGGGAGTTTGCCGGGCTGAGAGAGGGTATGGGACACCCCCCAGTAGGCAATACCACCCCCTAAAATGAGCAACGCTGCCGTACCCGCTGTAAATAAAAGCGGCGGCTTATTCTTGAGGCCAGTCACATTTTGTTTAAGCGTTGCTGCTTTCTTCTGAAGGCCCATCACCTTCTGTTTAAGCATTACAGCCTTTTTGTCCAACCCTTTCATAGCCAAAATCGCGCCAGCAGACAGCCTTGCCCTGACACTCTAGCAAAGGAATTCACCCCTGACTATACAGGATGGAAACGTTTAGTCAGGTTCAATCCCGAGTGCTTTTAATTGAGCGGCCAAGCGCTCAGCGCGTTCTCGTTCTTGCTGTGCTGCTTGCTGTGCCTGCTGTGCTGCTTGCTGAGCTTGCTGTGCTGCTTGCTGGGCCTGATGAGCTGCTTGCTGGGCCTGATGAGCTTCTTGCTGGGCCTGCTGTACTTCTTGCTGAGCCTGCTGTACTTCTTGCTGGGCCTGCTCGGCCTGTTCCTCCAGGTTCAGCAGCCAATTGCCTTTTGCATCGTAAGCCCTTAGCCAGAGCCGCTCTAGCCCTTTATAGGTGCCCTGCCAGAGCCCCAGGCCAATTTCTAAGCTAGGCATCCAAATCCGGGGTTCGGTGAGGGGCAGTTCTTGGTAGCGATCGGCTTCAAGCCTAAACGCTCTGAGCGTATCGGTATAGCGATCGAATGAGAGATAGTAAGGGACTCTCAGAATCTGCTCATAAACCTGCCACTTAGTGGGAGGCTGCTCCACCGAACGCAGGGTCTGACCTAAGTCTTCTTTCTCGGTGCCTGGCGAGAGCAGCTCTACCACAACCGAGGGGCTAACTCCCTCCTGCCAAACCACATAGCTAAGCCGCAGCTCCTTTTCTTCGTAAAGTCTGGGAATATTGACCACTGCAAACCAATCGGGGCGTTTATACCAAAGCGAATGGCGAACGTCGTAGTAAAGGTTGAGATCGCTGCCGGTAAAGACTTGGTCTGAGGGGTAGGTATAGGGGCGAAAGGTTTCGTCTAGCAAGCGGGGTTGCCACAGGTGAAACTCGTCTGGCAAACCGGCTTCCTCCGGATCTTCACTCGGGAGATCATACATCGTCGGCAAAAATTCTTTGGCGGGACGAGGGGGATCGGTTTGATACATCTCTAAAGCCTACTCAAGTTTTCAACCTGGATGTGATTTAGCTGATTTAAGCATAGCAAGTGAAGATTGCGTAATTAAACTCATGCTGAGCAGTGTTTGAAGCTATGCTTACCCTGATTATTCCTGTCTAATTCGTCTTAACATGACCCCTCATACGGTTCGTCACGTTGATAAGAAGCTTTGGATGGCGGCGCTCAAGCCCCCCATGTATAGCGTTGCTGTGATGCCCATTTTGGTGGGCACTGCGATTGCTTATGCTGAAACAAATAAGTTGCAAAGCTTAGTGTTTGTGACTTTTGTGCTGTCGGCGGTGCTGTTGTTAGTGTGGGAAAACCTCAGTAATGATGTCTTTGATGCTGAGACGGGCATTGACGCCAACAAGCACCATTCGCTGGTCAATCTCACCCGCAATCGGGCATTGATTTTCAACATTGGCAATGGCTGTTTGGTCGTGGGCATTTTGGGGATTTGCTCGATTGCCCTCCGACAGCAAGATTTGACGGTGTTGGGGCTGATTTTGGTGTGCTGTGGGCTGGGCTATCTCTATCAGGGGCCGCCGTTTCGACTGGGGTATCAGGGGCTGGGTGAGCCGCTGTGCTTTGTCAGTTTTGCGGTGGGGGTGATGGCGGCTTACTATAGCCAAACTCGGCAGTGGTCTTACACGGCCATGGCGGCGGCAGCGATCATTGGTATCACCACAACCCTGGTGTTATTTTGCTCTCACTTTCATCAGGTTGAAGATGACCTGGCGGCGGGTAAGCGCTCGCCGATTGTGCGGTTGGGGACCTTGCGAGGGGCTCAGCTAATGCCCTGGCTGTGTGGCAGCGTATTTGCGATCGCAATCACCGCCGTTGTGCGACAACTTTTTCCCCTGTGGACCCTCCTGTTTATGGGCAGTCTCCCCCTGGCGATCCGCCTGTGTCGCCACGTGGTGCGCTACCACGATCAGCCCACTAACGTTCAAAATGCCAAGTTTGTCGCCATTGCGTTTCATTTTTGGAGTGGATTGCTCCTGTGCGGTAGCTTTCTAATAGCTGCCGCCCTGGGGTAAGGGCATGAGCTATCATTTTGAATTTCGTCCCTATTGTCGTCCCTTTCGCACGCCCCTGGTCACTCACCATGGTCTCTGGCAGGTGCGCGAGGGTATTATTCTCAGGCTGAGCGATCATCAAGGGCGCTGTGGCTATGGCGAAATTGCCCCGGTACCCTGGTTTGGCTCTGAGAGTTGGGAGCAGGCCCTGCACTTTTGCACCCAGCTGCCCCCTACCCTCTCCGATGAAACCCTGTTTTCAATTTTGCCGACGTTGCCTGCCTGCCAGTTTGGGTTTGAGACCGTCCGTGCTAATCTGGCCCGCAGCCTACACCATGCCGAGCTAACGCCCGCTCGCTACAGCACCCTCCTGCCCTCCGGGGAGGCAGCGCTCTCGGCCTGGCCCATACTCTGGGACTGGGGCTATCGCACCTTTAAGTTAAAAATTGGTATTGCCCCCGTCTCCGAAGAAATTCAGGCCATCGAAAAGCTGCTGCATCAGGTGCCCCCCGAGGCCGTCCTGCGCCTTGATGCCAACGGGGGTCTGGATGAACTGGTGGCTCGCCACTGGCTAGACTGGAGCGACAGCACCTGTGACCGATATCGCCAGTCTTCCCAGCGCGCTCCCCAATATCCAAACCAACATCCGATCGAGTTTATCGAACAGCCCCTGCCCCCTGAGCAGTTTGCAACCCTGCTCAAGCTCAGTCAGCGCTACCAAACCCCCATCGCCCTGGACGAGTCTGTGGCGACCTTTGAGCAGTTAAAGGCTCATTACTATAAAGGTTGGCCGGGGATTTATGTGATTAAAGCTGCAATCTCAGGCTCCCCCACGCGGCTCAAAAAATTTTGTGTGGCCCACCCCATTGATTTCGTCATGTCGTCGGTGTTTGAAACCGCCATTGGCCGTCAGGCCGTGATTGACTTGGCCCTCCAGTTAGAAACCCTGACCGCCCACCCGGCCCCCCGTGCCTTGGGAATGGGCACTCAGCAATGGTTTCATCAAGATGGGTTTTATCAATCGGATTGGGCAACGCTGTGGGAGCAGCTTTAGTGGGAGATGGGTAGTGGTAAGCCTTCAAATTTGAAGAGAGCCTGGGGGGTGAGACGAAAATTACCCTGGATCGTAGGCTGTCCAGCCGATATTTTTGAAGCTGCCGTCGAGCAACGAATGGAACAGATCGTCAGGCTGGGCCAAGCCCGCCCCCTGGTGCTCATCGCCGAGCCCGACCCCATTGCATTTTTAGCCAGCTTTTGGGCAGCGCTTTTGCAAGACTGCGACCTGGCCTTGGCAAATCCTAACTGGGGACAGCAAGAGTGGCGACAGGTTTTTAGTCTGCTCACTCCGAACCTGTGTTGGGGGGACCCCGTACTCCCCCCTGCGACGCATGTCGCTCTTTCACCCCATCCTGAGCCGCGTATCCTGATTCCTACGGGGGGCACTTCCGGCAAGGTGAGGTTTGCGATGCATACCTGGGCAACCCTATCCGCGGCGGTACACGGGTTTCTTGACTATTTTGAATGCGATCGCGCGCATGCCTACTGTGTCTTGCCGCTTTACCACGTCAGTGGTCTGATGCAGGCGCTGCGCACCTGGCTCAGCGGTGGGCAGATC
Source organism: Cyanobacteria bacterium P01_G01_bin.38 (assembly GCA_039180385.1). Taxonomy (GTDB): domain Bacteria; phylum Cyanobacteriota; class Cyanobacteriia; order Phormidesmidales; family Phormidesmidaceae; genus SIO4C1. The sequence goes on from JBCDDJ010000240.1 coordinate 5,009, forward strand.
GTGATCCAACCTTTCAAAGGCTTACTGCAAGGCGACCGACAGATTCAGCCTGACCCAGCCTGGTGTATTTCACTCGTGCCGACCCAGCTACACCGGCTCCTCTCAGCCGATACTGCCAATCGCTCAACTGATTTCACCGCCTGGCTCTCCCAGTTTCAAGCCATCTTGCTAGGCGGTGCCCCCGCCTGGCAGCCTCTCTTAGATCAAGCGCGTAAACAGCAGCTACCGATTGCCCTCACCTACGGCATGACCGAGACCGCCGCCCAGATTGCCACGTTGAAACCACAGGATTTTCTCAAGGGACTGCAAAGCAGTGGTCAGATTCTCCCCCATGCCCGAGTTTCGATCCAACCTGAGATAGGTCAAGCCGAGATTGGACAGCCCTTACCTGCTCATCAGGTCGGGCGTATCTGTATCAAGACCGAGTCACTGATGCTTGGGTATCTACCCAGCGGTGATGCTAATTTTGCCTCTAAGCAGTCTTTGGGAACTCAGTTTTACCCAGACGATTTGGGATATGTAGACGGCCAAGGCTATCTACATATTGTCGGACGGGATAGCCACAAAATTATTACCGGTGGGGAAAACGTTTTCCCCACTGAAGTAGAAGCCGCTTTTTGGGCAACCCAGCAAGTCAAAGATGTCTGTGTCTTGGGATTGCCTGATCCCGATTGGGGACAAATTGTGACCGCTGTCTATGTGCCTGCTCACAGCCAGGTCACTGCCCAAACCCTTAAAGCGTCATTAAATCAGCAGCTGAGTCCTTACAAACATCCCAAACGGTGGTTTCAGATTGCCATACTTCCCCGCAATGCCCAGGGCAAGATTGATCGCCAAGCCCTTCTCAAGCAAGTTAAAGGCTAATGGTGCAAATCCCTCTTCGCCTGTGCAAGTTATTTCCCAAAACAGACTGGGATTACTAAAGAAGCATTGATATGACACCCCAGCGATCTAATTCGTTAGACGCCTTTATTCACCCCTCCAAGCCGCGCTGTTGCTTCAAGCTATGAACCCTACCAGTTCTCTGACCCCTGTTGAAAACCGAAAACCCAAAAAGCCCAGAATGCTGGTGGTCGATGATGAGCCTGACAATCTCGATTTGCTCTACCGCACCTTTCGTCGTGAATATAAGGTACTACGAGCAGCCAGCGGTGTTGAAGCCTTAGAGGTTCTGGCTGCCGAAGGGGAAGTCGCGGTGATCATCTCAGATCAACGTATGCCTGAGATGAAAGGCACAGAGTTTCTCAGCAAAACCGTGCCCACTTTTCCAGACACGGTCCGGATTATCTTAACGGGCTTTACCGATGTTGAAGATCTGGTCGAAGCCATTAATGCGGGGCAAGTCTATCGCTATATCACTAAACCCTGGGATCCAGAAGAGCTGCGCAATGTGGTTCAACGGGCGACGGAGACTTACGACTTGCTCAAACAGCGCAATGAAGAACTGCATCAGGCCGAAAAGCAGATTAAGTTAGCCACCATTGTGGCTCAATCTGCCATGCAGCAGCTGTCCTCGGCAGATATTCAACAGTTGCTGACCGATGGGTTTAAGCAAATCCTGGGGGCGAATGTCTGTGCCCTGGCGACCTTAAATGAAGGCGTAATCGAAGCGGTTACCCTAACCGGCGATTTGCCAAATGCTTCGACACTGCTCACTCAAAGTTCTGTCGTTCAGCAGGCGATCACGACCCAAACGCTGCAATCAGCCAATCCGACTTCTGCTGAGCCATCGCTTTCTCAAGAGACGCTCTATCAGGCGGCTGAGACTCAATCCCATATGGTGGTGCCTATTCTCTACCAGGGTGACCTGACGGCGATTTTATCCCTCCAGTGGCCAGATACCCATCATGCTATTCCTATTCAGAGTGTGGGACAGACCATGAACCTGTTGGGTGCCCAGATTGCCCTGGCGCTGGCCAGCCTGCGTAGCTAATCGCCTGATAAAGCTGAGCCCAGACAAAGATTAAGGATTTTAGTTGTCAGCAGCCAAGGGTTAGTTGCAAGCTAGTATTGTACCCTGGCCCCATCCAGATGCTGCCGATTAATCTATGCCCCTCGCCCAGCCCGCCAACACTATTCGTGACCTGTTTGATCGGATTGCACCGGTGTATGACGATCTCAACCAGTCGTTGAGCTTTGGTTTACACCGTGTTTGGAAACAGATGGCGGTCAAGTGGAGCGGGGCTCAATCAGGCATGCGCTGTCTGGATGTGTGTTGTGGCAGCGGCGATCTGGCCCTGCTATTGGCTAAGCAGGTGGGGCACCAGGGCCATGTAACCGGGGCAGATTTTGCCACGGCTCAGCTTGCGATCGCGCAGCAGCGAGCCCAGCAGCAGTGTTTAAGTGCCTCAACGACCTGGGTTGAAGCCGATGCCCTGGCGCTGCCGTTTGAGACTAATACGTTTGAGGCAGCCACGATGGGGTATGGCCTACGCAACCTGACCGACATTAACCGGGGACTGCGAGAGCTGCACCGCGTCCTTCTCCCCGGTACTAAAGCCGCTATTTTAGACTTTCATCGTCCTCAGCACCGCTGGATGCAGCAGTTTCAGCAATGGTACCTGGATGCGGTGGTAGTGCCCACCGCCAACCGCTGCGGCCTAACTGAGGAATACGCCTATATCGGCCCCAGCGTTGACCGTTTTCCCCAGGGGCCAGAGCAGGTGGAGCTAGCCCTGCAGGCTGGGTTTACCCAGGCCGTACACTATCCGCTGATGGGTGGGTTGATGGGGGTTTTAGTCGCCACCAAATGAATGGCTCTACCCTACTGTTCTTGATTGCTCCGCCGGTTGCCGGGGGGGTGATTGGCTATTTCACGAATGATTTAGCCATTAAGATGCTGTTTCGGCCCTATCGTCCGATCTATTGGTTGGGTCGTCGCTTACCGTTTACGCCGGGGTTGATTCCTAGCAATCAAAGTCGACTGGCAAAGCGCATCGCCGATACGATCATGGGCTCGTTGCTGACCCCAGAAGAGTTGCAAAATCTAGCCCGTCGGCTACTGCAAACCGAGCGAATGGAAAGCGCTATCCAGTGGCTATTGCAGATGGCCCTGGATCAGGTTAAAGCCGAAACCCAAGACAAAACCGCCCGCATTCTCGGCAATATTTTGCAAGACATGCTGGGGCAGTCGCTGCCTCGACTACTTAAGGTTTGGGCTCGCCAAGAACATTTTTTAGAAGATCAGATCAACCACATTTTCGACCAGGTTTTACTTGAGTTTCGGCTCAGTGATGAGCAGGCTTCCCAGGCCTCGCAGTGGGTGCTCGAAGGGGTGCTGCCCCCAAATCGCATCCGGCAGCTAATGATCGACTTTCTCACCGATCGCAACATTGCCGTCATCGACGACACCCTGCGAGCCAAAACCAGCGGTACCTACTGGGTGGTGGCTAACTTGTTTGGGGTGCGCAACGCCCTGACCCGCTTACGCGCCTACTGCTTAGAAGAAAAAGAACAAAGCAATGCCCGCATAGCTGAGCTAGTTGTGGCCCTGCGGATCAAGCTGCGGCTACAGGAGTGGCTGCAAAACTTTTCGCTGCAAGAATTGCCGATTTCGACAGTGCGGCAGCTGCGGCGAACACTACGCCAGACCATTCGTACTTATCTGCAAGCTGACGGAGCCGATTTGTTGCAAGGGCTTAGTGACTCTATCAACTGGCATAAACTCGCCATGCAGCTGCTAGCGAGGCTGCAATCCTCCCCGGTGGTGGCTAACTCTCTGGGGATGGTCAGTAACGAGCTAGCCCTGGTGTTAGAGCGCTACCTAGAGCGTGATTTAGAAAACATTGTTGCCAAGGCTATCCCGATTTTGGATATTGACCAGGTGATTATGGACCGGGTCAAGGCCACCTCTCCGAAGGATCTTGAAGCGGGGATTCAAGGGATTGTGCGTAGCGAGCTACAGGCAATCGTGAACCTGGGCGGCATCCTGGGATTTACCATCGGCCTTTTGCAAGCTGGGTTATTGTTCTTGCAACGTTAGGGTCAAGGTCACCTTACCCCTAACGTTGCCATTTAAACAAGTTCAACCGAATCGACCCGATACGTAATCGCGGGTATATTCCTCTTTGGGGTTGCTGAAGATGGTCTGGGTGCTGTCGTACTCCACCAGGTAGCCCAGTTTGCCCTTCTCCGTTGCCTGGGCATTAAAGAACGCTGTCTTGTCAGACACCCGCGAGGCCTGCTGCATGTTGTGGGTAACGATGATGATGGAGAACTGAGTCTTGAGGTCCTGCATCAGGTCTTCGACCTTGAGGGTCGAGATCGGATCGAGGGCTGAGCAAGGCTCGTCCATCAGGATGACCTCGGGCTCGATTGCGATCGCACGGGCAATACACAAGCGCTGCTGCTGTCCACCCGACAGCGATAGCCCGCTCTCCTTGAGCTTGTCCTTGACCTCGTCCCACAGAGCAGCCCCCCGTAGAGAGCGCTCGACCAGTTCATCCATGTTGCCCTGGTAGCCGTTGATGCGCGCCCCAAAGGCGATGTTGTCATAGATCGACTTGGGAAAAGGGTTGGGCTTTTGAAACACCTGACCCACCCGACGACGCAGCTCTACCGGATCGACTTTCTTGTCATAAATATCGACGCCATCAAAGGTGATTTGTCCCTCCATCCGCGCTGACGGAATCAAATCATTCATCCGATTAAAGCAGCGC
>JBCDDJ010000241.1:0-9660 GCA_039180385.1 Cyanobacteria bacterium P01_G01_bin.38
GCCAGCGGTCGTATCACCCCGCTCTAACTGCTGGTAGGCTGGCAGGGCGGTAGGTTGATCAACTTGAACTGTACTGCCGCAAGCAGATGCGGTCAGCAGAGTAACGGTTAGCATCAGAGCCACCACAGCTGTTCGAATAGATCTGAAAAAAGTCACAATTGTCTCCTAGAAAGTGGATCGCGAGTCAGTGAGAAGAACCCCAAACCGCCGTCCGATAGTGACTACTGACTAACAGAGTTGAGGTTGAACTAGCTCAACAGTACCGGCTGGAAGATGGGTTGACCTCTCCCTAAGGAAACATTCAATGGATAGAGAACAGACAGACAGCCCGTTACTTATAATTTTAGAGCCAAATTTTTAGAGCCGATCTTGACGAGGAATGCCTTGCTGAGCCCGTGTCTCCGTCGTCATCGGCACAGCATGCTCATCGGGCCGAATGCGTGAGCCGTAACGACGCGCATAGACCTGGGTAAGCTCTGCTCCAAAAAAGAGAATCTGAGCTGAGTAGTAAACCCATGCCAGGATAATGATGACCGAGCCCGCCGCGCCATAGGTGGATGAAAACCCACTGTTGCCAAGGTATAGCCCGAGCAGAAATTTACCCACCGTAAACAAAAGGGCTGTGATAAAAGAACCAATCCAGACGTCATCCCAGTTTATTTTGACATCAGGCACATATTTGTAGAGCAGCGCAAACATGACGGTGACGATAGCCAGCGACAAAACGATGTTTAGCAACTGCCATAGGGCATCTATCCCCGGCAATAGACCGCTGAGATAGGTAGATAGAGCTGCCAGCCCCGCGCTGAGTACGAGCGACACCATGAGTAAAAAGCCGATGGTCAACAGCATGGCGAACGACAGTAGCCGCTTTCGGACAAACCCCTGGGCGGCGTTACCGGGCTTCGCCTCGACATTCCAGACCACATTAAGTGACTCTTGTAGTTGACCAAAGACACCGGTGGCCCCAATCAAAAGCAAAACGACGCTAATTAGCGAGGCAATCAGACTGGTGCTTTCTCCCGGTGTGTTGGCGTTTTCTAAGGCTGTCTGCGCGAAAGCAGCGCCCTCCGAGCCAACCAGACTCTGGATCTGCTGGGTTAGCTGCGCCTGGACGGCGGCTTTGTCGAAAAAGAAGCCTGCGATCGCAATCACAATCACCAGCAGGGGCGCAAGGGAGAACATCGTGTAGTAGGCGAGGGCTGCCGCTAGACGAGAGGCTTTGTCGTCGCTCCACTCCTTAAATGTTTCTTTGAGTAGCCGCCAGATTCGTTTAATACTCATAGCCTCCTAGCCCGTATTGATATTGCCTTAGATGCCACCGATAGTCGGAGTGACTCTACCAGCTTGACCGACTTTTTTGATGAGTGTAAGTATCTCAAGAGGGATTTGCAGATCAGCCTCTGCGGTTTTATGCAGGAATTAATGATAGCTCTACCCCTGGTGAGATCTCGATTGGTCAACCCTCTCGCTATAGTAAGAGAGCCGAGTACTCAAGGGAACCATGCGCGACTCTACCAAAGTATTTTTGCTGCTGGGGCTACTGCTACTGCTGATCTTTCCGTTCGCAGGGCTTGCCCCGTTAATGATTCTGCTGCTAGCTGGGCTTTTGGGGATGATTTTGCAGTTGGTCAGCTCTATGTTGATGGGGTCTGCCGCGACATCAAACGACCGTTTGGGCGACTAAACCCGGCTGCTATTCGCTCTGCATGTTTATATCAAAAATGCTGCCGGTAAATTAATACTGGCAGCATTTTTTTCCGTCTAATTCACCTTACTAATTGGCTTTTACCGCTGCTTTAGACAGGCTATAAGTGCCACCTCGTCCTCGATACCACTCATGATTGCGTGCCCCCGCGGAGAGAATGTTCGAAATCCGGTTGCGCGCCTTTAAGAACTGGGTTTTTGGGATATCTTCGGCAAAAATAGTTGACATCACATCTGAAATTTTAAAGCTGTCCTTTGGCCGAGTGGCCAATACAGTGGTAACCACGTTGGGCAGCGGCTGCTGCTGATAGTCACTAAGCACATAGCGCTGCCACTGGGCGGCTCTACCATCCAGCTTCTTCGCCTGAGGGCTTTCCTTATAGACCTTTACCCTAGCTACGTCAGCAGATTTCTGAGCTGTCTTGGTGTCAGAGTCGTGGTTGGTTTTGGCTTCACTATTAACGCCCTGTGGGTCAGAGATCTCCGTGGGGTTGGCAGCGGCTTTTGACTCAGGCACTTGGGCAGCAGCAGCGGCAAAGGCGTCATTAAGGTCAATCTGATCTAAATCAGCTGAGCCTAGCTGCTCTCTACCAGCAGCCGACGATTCAAACATCGTGATCACTGTTTGCAGACCTTTGCGTTTCTCCTGAATTTCTGCCAGCCGCTGCATCAGCGCAGATTCCTGTTCGGATAAGAGAGTCTCAGCTTCTGTAAGCTGAGGAAGTACTGTTCCCGACATGTCTCAATTTCCTCAAGTAGATCTAGAATTTGATAGTGAATAATACCTTCTAACTAAAGTGTGGTGGGTCATTAGAGGATATTCACGCACAAGCTTAATCTGAGTACTTTGAAATATCAACTATCGAAAGGCTGATTGAGCCGAATTTCTCAGGATTGGATAAGATTCTCGCCCTCAACACCTTGCCACTGAAAAACAAAAGGGAGTCTATACCAGGGCCTAGCTTTCTCAGCCTGAGGGGCGCAGAGAAAGGAGTTCCTTCATAGAGGCCAGCAGCTTGATAGAAACCGCCTCAATTTCGACCTCAGAAGTCAAAGTAAACTGCCATTCTACACCGATTTTAAAGGTCTCCATCTGGACCTGACCTTTTACCGCGGTCTGTTCGCGACAGTTTTCTGAACGGTTTACGTCAGCTGCTCGTCCTGGGAAAGTGTTTTAGCTTGATTAACAAATCATCAGAATTATCGGGTGCAACATTGTCATTGGGGTTTTCCATGGCTGACTCGCCGTGGATATAACCATAGACATGCCACAGCTAGGAATATTGAACCAGGGATGTTAGGGCTGAGCCTAAATGCCTTAATCAAACCGTTTGAATATCCTCCAGCCAGCGGAAGCTCAGACTTCTTTTTTGCAAAACTTGCAAAATATGAAAAATGGCTTAGTATTAATATGCATACTATAGAAAGTACACATTTCAAGCGTTTGGATTCACTCAACTTTCAAACGTCGTAGCAGCGTTTATGTTTTTTGTGATAGGTCAAGCAAAGCCACCCGGCGAGGGTAAAGCCTATCTATTGCAGGAGCGTAGGTTCTTCAAATGTCTACTTATTTAGTTAGCAAGTCTTCATTGCTTCCCGAGGGCTAGCCGTATAGTTTGCTTGTTTCCACATAGGCTTGCGAAACGCTGATTCTCCGTGACTCAGGTGCTTTTCGACCCTAGCGAGTAAAACTATCGCCTAAAAACTATCGTCCGAAGGATAGCGCTTTTCATGATTTCAAAGCCCTTTTCTGCCGCTGTGGAGCAGGAGCAAAGACTGCTAACTGACGAAGCCTTTGAAAAGAAGCTTTACACCGTACTGGTGATTGATGACTCAGACGTCGACAGGTTTACCTATCGACGTCACATCGGTGCGATGGATCTGGCCCAGGTCACTTTTCTCGAGGCTGACTGCGGGGAGAGTGGCTTAGCGCTGTGCCAGCAGCAGCTGCCTGATTTAATCCTGCTGGACTACCTGCTACCTGATATCAACGGGCTGGAGTTCTTTAAGACGCTAAAAGAAAGAATGCATCCCGTGCCGCCCATTATTATGCTCACGGGTGAAGGGAATGAAAAAGTCGCCGTCGAGGCGATGAAAATAGGGGTTCGTGACTATCTGGTGAAGGGGGAGCTGACAAAGGGCTCCCTGATTCAAGCGATTCGGCGGGTGCTCAGCCAGCAAGCCCTACAGGAGCTGATGAGTCGGCGCGAGCAGCAGCAGCAGCTGGTAGCCGCCATTTCATCGCGCATTAGCCAGGCAGACAATATCGCCGACATTTTAGAGACAGCCGCGGAGGGCAGTCGCCAGCTACTAGACTGCGATCGCACAATTATTTACCGCTTTGAATCAGATATGAGCGGTACTATCGTGGCAGAATCTGTGCTCTCAGACTGGACGACCAGCCTATCGGCACGTCTCGTAGATACCTGCTTTAAGGCAGAGGGGGTAGAAAGATATTTGCAGGGCCACATCTCTGTCATTAACGAGGTTGCCGATGCTGATTTGTCGCCTTGTTATCTCGAAATGTTAGAGCGCTTTGAGGTCAAAGCAAATCTGGTTGTACCCATTGTCATTAGCGAGTCGGAAACCGCTGATTCCCCGGCCTTTAAGAGGGTATGGGGGTTGCTGATTGCCCACCAGTGTAGAGGTCCCCGAGACTGGCGCAAGGATGAGCTTGAGCTTCTCGATAGCTTATCAGTGCAGTTAGCTATTGCCCTTCGCCAGGCTGAGTTGATCTTACGTCTAAAAGAACGTAATCAAGATCTCGATGAGTTTACCTCGATCACATCCCACGATATCAGAGCACCTTTGCGGGCAATTAGAAATCTTGCCAACTGGATAGAAGAAGACCTTTCGGGTCAGCTGCCGACGGAAAATATAGAACAGCTAAAACTGCTCCGGTCGCGGGCTCAGCGTCTGGATAATTTTGTGGCTGGGTTGTTAGAGTACTCTCGAGTCGGGCGCACTCGCCGTGCTGCAGCCTGGGTTAGCCCTCAAAGTTTGGTAGACGAAGTCATTGAGAGTCTAGAGATTCCCCCGGGCTTTGAGATGGTGGTTGACGTCGCGTCTGTACCTGCGCTCCATACCCACAAACTATTTTTACAGCAGACCTTAAGCAACCTGATCGGCAATGCTATCAAGTATCATGACCGGACAAACGGACGGATTACAATTACAGCCGAAGATCAAGGCCAACTGGTGAGATTTGCGGTTGCTGATGACGGGCCAGGCATCAAACCAGAATATCATAAAAAGATTTTTGAAGTGTTTCAAACCCTGGCCAATCGAGACAATATTGAAAGTACGGGAATTGGGCTCAGCATTGTCAAAAAGGTCGTAGAACGACAGGGCGGACAGGTGAGTGTCCGTTCTTCGCCGGGTAGAGGCAGTACTTTTATATTTACCTGGCCAAAGCAGTAAGGTTTTTTGGCCATAGGCCAGAGAAATTTCTCAGAATAGCTCTATGGATAGGCGCAAGCTCAGAGTGCCTCCTTTTATTCTGACAATTTGCGAAGAAGAAAAGGGTGATGTTTAACAGCTGGCCTTCTTTAGCTCATACCCTGACGGCTGGGAGCTTGGGCTACATTGTCATCATCTTTCTGCTCCGGATTTCAGGCAAAAGGACGCTCTCAAAATGGAACGCCTTCGATTTTGTCGTGACTATTGCGTTTGGGTCCATTTTGGCGGCGATGCTGTTGTCAAAGGAAACCTCGCTGGCCCAGGCGAGTTTGGGATTTGGTTTGCTGGTGCTCTATCAGTCTAAATCAGATTGACGCGGTTGTTTTAGAAACGGATGTCAGCTTTAGCGTCATTCAAACCTTAAAGAATACCCCGGCGCTCAAGGATATTTATGGCTTTAGTCACGATTAGCTCGCGACTAGACAAACCGGTTATCGCTCAGCCATCTCTATCTGTGGAGAGATAGACAAAGATAAAATATAGTGTGACTATGAGCGGATAAAGATTAGACAAACCCGCTATTTTCATCCATTATTCAAGGAGAGGTGAGCAGAATAGACTCTTGAACATCCTGGAAATCAAACCTAATTTTTGGCTTTATTGGTTTACTTTTTGTGGCATCATCATAGGCCGCTATTTCATTACCGCAGGCACCATCTATTGGTTAGTGCAGACGGTCTTGGGTAAACGAGCTCTGAGTTCACAGTTTAAAAATATTCATCAAGAAAAAGCTGCTATCACTGCAGATATTAAGCTCTCTACCTGCTCCGCTATTTTTTTCGCCCTGAGTGCGGCCTGCTTTATGGCTTGCTATGACAGGGGATTCACACAGGTCTATACTGCTTGGCAAATTCAGGATTTGGGCTATCTAGCCTTTAGCTATGTTGCCGTTCTACTGCTTCAAGATACTTACTTTTACTTCGTCCATCGCCTGTTTCATCAACCGCTGCTGTTCAAATGGTTTCACCAGGGGCACCATCAGTCAAAAACGCCCACCCCCTGGACCTCTTTTGCATTTGACCCTTTAGAGGCCGCGATTCAAGCCTTATTTTTGCTCTGTATTACCCTGATTATTCCATTGCATCTTGGCGTCCTGATCCTGCTGTTGCTAACCATGACAGTTTGGGCCGTAGGTAATCATCTGGGGTTTCAGGTGGTTCCCTCGTCGCGGCTCAGTCGATGGTGGGGGCAATGGTGCATCGGCTCATCACATCATCTAGTGCATCACCGCCGATATACTCGACACTATGGTCTTTATTTTACGTTTTGGGATAGATTGTTGGGCACACAGGATGCAAAATACGAAACGAGGCGCTTACGTTCGCTGTAGAAGCGTAGTCTGGACTAAATATCTGATCTTCTATTCTATAAATGATCAGGTTGACTCACTTAGCTAAAGAAGAGACTGCTCATAGCAGCAGTCTCTTCTTTACTTTTCATGCAATATCAATCTAAACCCTATCGGGCCTCGGTTCCCTGATTGGGGTCACCGGACACATCGGTGTTCTTGTCGCCAGGGGCTTCAGGCTCAGCACCGCTCTTAGCGTCAGAGCTGCGAGCGCCCTGTCCGGTGCGACGGGCGGCGGGCTCAATCGGGGTATTCTTCTCGTCGGGGAAAACGCTATCTGTCGTATTTTCTGCTTGTGACATCGTAGTTACCTATTGATTGTTAACAGCGTCAGCTTTCCGTCGATTGGGTGAGCCGACTTGTCTACAAACATTGTTACGTGTGAGTTCGTAGTATTCATCCGCCTCTGGATATATCGTCATAGCGCTCTTGTCTCTACCTTGAGCCGTAGCCTGTGCTCACTTGAGACGCCATGACGTTGCTGCTCTGAACGGTAAGCTCAGCACCAGGGCCAACAGAATTAATCCTATGCCGATCAGCTCTGTCAGAACAGGAATTTCGCCCAGCTGTGCGGCGGCCATACCGACCCCTAATACGGGCGTCAGCAGCGCTCCTAGACTGGCCATGTCAGTAGAAAGGTGCTTCAACGCATAGAGCCAGAGGAGCCATGCGATCGCACTTCCCGGCACGGCATTATAAATCAGAATCCCTACAAAAACGGGGGTCCAATGGATAGGGGTGGAGGACATCAACAGACTCACGCCGATCAGGGGCAAACTGCCAAACAGCATCTGCCACGCTGTCAGAGAGAGTAAGTCAACGCCGGGGTCTCGATGTAATTTTTTGGCCGTAATGGACGCCAGCGCCCAACTGACCCCGGCTAAAAGGGCTAACCCCTTGCTAAAAGGGGCACTGATTAGACTAAACGGCAGCATGATAAATACCACCCCCGCAACCGCCAGCCCAACGCTAACCCACTGACGTTTCTTAAGCTGCTCGTCTAAAAAGGCCCAGGCAAACAGCAACGTCCAAAATGACATGGTGTAGGTCAAAATCGCTGTTTTGCCAGCGCCGCCGTTTACCAGCGCCCAGGTGGCGAGGCCAATTGTACCGCCGCTCTGCAAAATGCCGTACCAAAACGTACCGGTCAGCGCTCTGGGTCGAAGCGATCGCCGCTGCCAGACCATGACTAAAAACAAACTCAACGCGCCGTAAAAGGCCCGCATCGCGGCAAAGTCAAACGGAGGCGCATATCGCACCGCGATCTTCATCAAAATCCAGTTATAACCCCAGATGATGGCCAGTAAGACCAGCGCGACAATGGCCCACTGCTGGGCTCGGTTCTGTTGCATCTCTTTGTCCTAAAAACCTGGTACAGGGCTAGGACGACTTGAGGCTGAGCTGTCGCAGCTGAATCTGCTTGCACAGACTCTCGACCGCCAGCGTCAGCGACTGCATCATTTGGGAGTGCTCCGTATAATCAGCAGGAACAAGGTTGTGAACTCGCTGGCTTTGACTGACTTTGTACTCTTCAGCCCAATCGTGGGGGGTGCCTTCTTTATAGACGCCGATTACTGTCCCCCCGGCCTGATTGAGCAGGGCAAAGCAGGGTAAGTCAGAGGTGCCGTCCCCTGCATAAATGATTTGGGTAAGGGGCAAATATAGCTCGTCGGGTGAGACATCCTCATAGATAAAAGAGAGATTGTCTTCGCTATAGGCATCAATGCCCCTGGAAATATAGTACAGATAGCGCGTCTTTTCGGGGTGGGTGACGGTCCGCTTTAGACAGACGACCTCACCGCTGCTGTCATAGTGAAACTCGCAGCCCCACATCGCTCTGAAGTGTTTTGCAATGCGGCTGCTGCGGGCCAGCTCGATGAACCCGCTAGAAATAATGTAAAACTCAATTTCAATACTCTCGTCGATGGCACTTGCAACCTGACGCAGTCGGTCAAACATCTCGCTCACCCCAGGAAATGGCGTGATCTGTTGACCAAACGATTGCAGAAACGACCGGGTAATTTTATCTCCGGCGGGACGATCTTTCGAAGCCTCGATGATGGTATGAAAGCGGGCTGGGATGCCATCCCAACCTGCCTCTAACAGAGGATAATAGCGCTCCTTGCGAAAGGTCTTAGCGTCATAACCTATGGCCTCTATCAGAGAATCATAAGTATCTGGAACCAGTGTATCGTCAAAATCAAATGCGATCGCAATTTTGTTTGAGACAGGTTGAGTAGCCTGAGACATGAAAGAAATACCTTATGTTGACTGCCTTGCTGCTTCTAAAACCTCAGTCAGCGAGGTGTTTGCGATCGCGAACACCTCGTGATCAAGCATGGATACCCAATTAATTGGGATCTTCGCTGGGCATCTCAACATCCACATCAGGCACTTCGATCGTTTTCTCTTCTTGGGTGACTTCGACCTCGGGTACGGTCACCGTCTCTTCTTGGGTGCCGACCTCAACCTCGGGTCCCTCAACCTCATATTCAGGAACTTCTCCGGCGTCTACGTCTACGTCTACGTCCGGCATCTCACCAGCGCTCTCTTGCTCGATGCGGCACCCTGCCGAAAATGCAATCAGCATTGCTGCGGGAACTACCAAAAGCCGTGTCCATTTAATTTGAGCTGTTGATTTAGCCATATATCCTAGATCCATTAACTGCAATTTAATCCAAATGTGTGACACCCCAAGCCTTTGAGCTGCGCCCTTGCGAGCGGCCCTGTAAGCTGCACTGTGAGGTGCACTGTGAGCTTTCAAAAGGGCATCCAACTCTTGCTTAGAATCTTAGACAAAAAGGATGACTGTTCTCTCTGACCAAAGACCTATTCTCAAACCTACCAAAAGAGAGAGAACAATCCATCAAGGCGGTTGCAAGCAAATAACGCCCCGAAGGCCCTCTTCCTAAATCCCTCTCCCACAATCTGGGAGAGGGATTTTGAGCTATGTGAACCTTTCCCTGGCAAAGGAATCCTAAACAGCGTTCTTCTCAATCGCCAGGAAATTCCTGAACGCTAGCTTGCGCTTTGAGAGTCAGTTGACCCACCTCTACTGCCAGTCCACTGAGCTTTAGGGTCATGCCTTCGAGTTCGAAGTTGCGCAGATCAAGCAGTTCACAGGCACTGTCAATTAGGGCTGCGAC
>JBCDDJ010000242.1:0-9595 GCA_039180385.1 Cyanobacteria bacterium P01_G01_bin.38
AGCACCACCAAGCGCAGCAAGATTAGCGTGTCTTCTGCCAAGAGTACGGCCAGTACAGATCTGGCGGCGCAGATTACCGGTTCGGTCGAGCTGGTGTTTAAGTCTGACTACTTTAAGTTAGACAACTTTGCCTCCATGTACGGGGGCAAAGCGCCGCAGAACCAGGCTCAACAGCCAGGGGGGCCTCCCCAGCAGCCGGGGCAATTTTTGCCGGGGCAGTAACCGATGTTGGATAACTAAGCTTTCTGTTGGTTTTTAATTACATCGGGTAAACACCATGGCTCTGGCAACCTTAACCTGGCAAGACGCTGACGACGACTCTATCCATGTCGATATTGATATCGGCGTGACCAATCGATACTACCGATATCAAATCGGTGATGACTCGGTTCGGCGTTCGAATGGTCTGAAGCGGCTAGCCGATCCACAATTGACCTCGCCGCTGATGGGACCATTACCAAAAGAGCGTTTGGGACGGACATCCCTGAAAATTTCTAAGGAACAGTTTGATCGAAAAAATCGCTATCTCCAACTGTTTAGTTTTCGAACGGCTCAGCTAGAAGGCCCTGCCCTGTCTGAAATTGTGGAGATCCCGGTGGTTGAGTTATCAGATAAACCTGAGTCTGCTCAGGTCAGAGCGTTAGACTACGATGCTGCTTTCCTGAGCGATGCGGTTTCCCTGAGCTTAGAAGCGGATGCCATGCCCCCCCAACCCGCCGAACAGCCGCCGGTTGAGGTGGTTGCTTTTTCATATAAAGAAGCGCCCCCGGTCGATGTGGCGATGGCCCTGGGCGGGTTCACCAACTTGTTTAAAAAAATTGCCCCCATGGCCAAAAAAGCCGCCACTGCTGTGGTCTCCAATCCCCAAGCTCAGAATGCGCTGAAGCAGGCGGGCACTTTTCTCAAAAATCCTCAAAACCAGCAAATGCTAATGAATGCAGGCACGGCCCTGCTGTCACCGACCGGTCAACCTGGGCAACAGACAATGAATACCCAGGCAATCATGCAGCTTTTAATGAACTTTCTCAATCAGGGCGGTATGGCGGCGGGGATGCCCCAGGCAGGCATGATGCCTGGGGCGCTGCCGGCCATGGCGGGGGCTAATCCGATGGGGGCTCAGCAAATGCCCATGATGGCGGCGGGGATGTTGCCAACTCAGCAAATTGGTTCTCAACTTCCCAACTCCTCAGCGGTGAATACAGCCGTGTTGGCGCGACAACAGTTGCAGAAAAATCAGCAGTTGCAGAAAAATCAGCTGCGCCAGCCTTACAGTCAGGCGCGATCGCTTTCAACTGCTGCGTCGGTTGCCTATGCCGATCAGATGGCGTTGCCAGCCCTGGCGGCGTTGCCGTCTCTGCTCGGCGGGCTCGGGGGGGCGGGTGCAGCCAGTGGCGGGGCCTCAGCCCTCATGGGGGGGGCGAATATGAGCGGTTTGATGACCTCCCTGATGCCGTTGCTACAGCAGGTGATGACCCCAGAAACCGTGCAGATGATGCTGCAAAATATGTCTCCTACCAAGCTGTTGGGGGCCGTCACTGACAGTGTCACACAGGTAGCTAAGGTCAACCTGGAAGATAAAAAACAAGATCAAGGCCACATTGAGAAGCTGATGGCGAATGCGGATGATACCGCCATGGAGAAGTGGGCCTTTGGATCAGCGATGGTGAATGCCCTGGCCTGGTCGCCCCAGGAGATTGACTATCGACGGGTCGGTCGAGTGCGCCTTGACTTTATGCAGGTGACCCCGCTGATGCTGCATGGACGCGCTCGGGTGCTGTACCACCAGGATCATGACATGGCCTTTCCGCTTAAATTAGAAACACCGCGACCGATCGCGAAAGGCGTTCTGCAGCTTCTGGTCAAAGATCCAGAGACGCTAGAGATTTTGATTGAGAAAAAGTATCGGGTCGAAGATCTCTCCGAAGGCCCTCTGGAGGTGGTGCCCACCCTGACCCGAGACCAGTTGGAAATGCTCGAACCCAACGAAGATTATCTGGTGGTGGTGGTGCTGGCCTGGAAAGGGCGATCGCAACGCAGCGCCGGCCGCAAAAAACGCATGGGTACCAGTATGACCCAGATGATCACACTGATGCGCGACTATTGCTTTGATCGCATCGAAGGCCAGGCAGACACCATTACCCTCAGAGATGTTGACCGCTATCGGGCTTACTGGCACAAGGTATGGCAGGGCCAAATCTCTAAGCAGCGGCGCAGGCTGACGCTGGCCTGCAAGTACTACTACACCCTGGAGCGCGATCGCACCACCTTAGCCCGCATGGAAACCCTCACCCAGATTGAGCAAACCAGCGACACCCGACAAGCGGGCAAACTCAAGGCCGGGATGATGCTCAACCCAGAGCGCCTCAATGAGCTGCTCGGTCAAATTTCTGATCATGAGCCCCTCGGAGAAGAAGAACTCACAGCATTGTTCAACGCTGACAACATGAGTTTGTTTAATGCGCTGGCTCGCACCGAGGTCCAATTCAAAGGCCGTCGAGGCAGCACCGTGGCACTGTGGGTCTATCCCGAGTTCAAGATCCAGCGAATCTTGCTCAAGCAAGCCTCCCAGATCAACGACAACGGCCATGTGACCGAATTGGAAGAACATCCGGTGCATTTCCCAATGCCAACTAAAGCCCACTTTATCGGAGTCAGCGATGAATAAGCCCGAGTCTCATCTGCCCTTCCCCGAATCAACGGCTGATCGCGATCCGCTGCTGCCCTTTGCCGAGCTGATTCAGTCTCTGACAGACTACGAAAAACAGCGGGTTAACCCTGAGACGGGTCAGGTCTTAACGGTGGAAAACATCAAGGTGGATATGCCCATCGAACTGCGGGTCAGTGTGAATGAGGCGGGGCAGGTCACCCTCAAAGGGGCAGCCCCTACCCAGCGCACCTCAACCACGGTCCTGCCCGTTTTCCACCGGATGCAGGTGCATGTTGTGGAGGATCGCCATGGCCATTAAAGGAAACAAATCCTGGAATTTAGAATCGTTTCTTGATTCCTTAATCTTTGAGCTCGACAAGGCCCAAGACACCCTATCGGTCAAAGGGCTAAATCGTCGGTTGACCTACATGGTGCAGGACATGAACCTGGAACTCCAGCTATTTCCAGAATTTGATGGTGATACGGTTCGCTTTACCACCGCCAAGCCCGGCGAAGAAGGGGCCTCTAAGATCTCTTTCCAGCTCGGGTCGATTCGCGATACCCAAATTCGAGAGGTCACCCGCCCACCCATGCAGAAAGGAGAGACGTCGATTGATGAGGTTGACCTGCCAGAAACCGAGCGCAAAGAGCTCAAAAAGCTAGGAATTCAATCCACTGAAGATCTGCGCCGCACCGTCGAAGAACGCAATGTGGACCTGGGCAAGGTGACTAAAGAGAAAGTTGACTACAGCAGTCTGGCCAATTTGATTAATAAGGCCCACCGTCAGGAGCGTCCCCCCAGTGTGGCCAAAGCCAGTGTCTCTAAAGCCCAGGGCGAGACCGTTTTAACCCTGGAAGGCGAAAATTTAGCCAGCGCCCAATCTTTGGATCAATTTCCAGCTGCCGTGATCAACAATGAACCCGTTGAAATTCTCTCCGCGGACGACAAGCAGCTCAAGCTTAAAGTCAGTCAGGCTCACCTCAAAGGGCAAGGCAATCAACTCAAAGTCGCCCTAGACCCCTATGCCGTTTTCACGATGAATTTAGAAGCCTAGATGCCAGGGCTTAGTTGATTCACTACCCACCACTCACCACTCACCACTCACCCCACTTCCCACTTCCCCACCCACTACCCACCACCCATCACCCACTACCCCTTCCCCACCCACCACCACTACCCCTTCCCACCCCCCAAGCCATGTCTGTCTATTTATCGCCGAATCACAATCGACTCTTAGATTTAGAACGCCATCTGCGAGGTCAACAGCCTGGGGGTAGCGTCTCGTCGCGGCGGTCTTTAGGGCGATCTGATCGGCAGCGACCGATAAGGCCCTCTCTTAAGACCCCACCCCTCCCCAGGGCGCAAAGGCAGCCATCGCCCCAATCGCAGCCCCTGGGCTATCAGCCCCTAGCTCAGTCGCTGTCTCAGCCACTTTTTCAGCCACTTTCTCAACCGTTGCGTGAGCCCCCTACACCGCGTCAGCCCCGTCCCCAGCCCGCTCAGCCCCGACGACGCACCCAGGCATCATCAGGCTCCTATCGGCAGCTCGCTGCCCAACTGGGCAAGCATTATCACGTTACCCCCCAGGCCCGAACATCCGATCTCCCAGCTATTCCCACCCCCGCTAGTCCAGACATTGTCGAAACCGTTTCAGCCTCCCCAACCGCGAAACCGTTTACCCAACCGCGACGCCCTGCGATCGCATCTCCCATCAGGCGAATGCAGGCAAATAATGCACCCGACCGCAGGGACGAAGGGCCTTTTGCCCCTACAGAGGATTCAACCAAAGCACCTAAGCCGCGGCCTCCCTTACCGGTTACCCCCCAAGTGAGTTGGAAATCCCTCGCCATGACCATTCGTCAGGCGAAACTGGGGGGCACAACTCCAGAGCCCAGCGCGACTCCCCCCGCGGCTAAACCTCAACAGGCCGTGATGGATTGGGTGATAGATGACATATTTACAGCAGAGGCCGAATCTGTTTCTGAACCCGCAGATCCTGAAACATCAGGGACGATGCCAGAAAACATCTCATCAGACAGCATTCCATTAGAAGACATTCCTACAAATGCTATTACGACAGAAAATTTTGTCACAAAGCAGCTACCCGCAAAAGATCTCCCCGCCGCCGCCATCACCATTGATGTGACACCGATTGAATCAAAGCCTGAAAGCGATCGGGGCATAAATACTCAGAACGCGAATGCAGCAGGCTCGAACAACACCTTAAACAATACTCTGTTGCTGCTAGTCTATCAGCTGGCCTGTCCACCCCAAATTGTGAACTATTTGGCTCAGCTTCAGCGCAAGCACCCTAAGCGCAAGCACCCTAAACGAAAACGCCATAAGCAAAGACATATTTCATCAGCGAGTCTACAGAAACGGCTGCGATCGCACCCAAACGCCTCTTAATTTTTGTCGGTTAATCAGATATCAACCCTGCCAACTCCCATGAAAAATCGACTACTGGCTTTAGAAACTGTCCTGCACACGCCTCCCGGCAAGTCGGGTAAACCAAGGCAAAAACGCCGAATTAAACGGCGACATGCCCGCCCCCGCCCAGGCCCTAAGCGAGTGGCCGCTCGGCATCGACGTCGGGTGCGGATGCGATCGCAGGCATTTGATTGGGATGAACCCATCCAGCTGACCTACAACAGCGAAAGTGATTCCTACGTGGCCCATGAACCGTATGCAGCCGCTCATGACTATGAGGACGAAGGCTATGACGAGAGTTATGAAGCCAATGCCCTTGATTACGATGAGGACGAGGGATATGAAGATGACGACTATGCCGAGGGGTCTGAAGCCAGTGCCTTTGACTACGATGAGGATGGGCACTATGGCGGAAACGACTATGGAGCCAGTGCCTTTGGCTTAGACCAGGGTGATGAAGCCGAAGCCTTTGAAGTCGAGTCTTTTGAAGTCGAGTCTTTTGACCTGGAGGATGACGAGCCAAACACCCCCGTTGGGCAGACATTTTCTGCCGTTGATCTGGATGAGCAGACACTGGCAGAAGATTTAGACTTTAGCGATCTGGATACGGCGTTAAAGCAAGATCAGCCCAGCAAAGCGATGAGTGACAGTGACTTTGCGGCGGATCTTCAGGCGATTATTAGTGGCCAGAAAACCTATGATAAAGACCGTGGTGGCATGGTGGGTGCCAACCCCGATGCTCAACAGATGTCAACTGCGGCGGCGGCAGATTCAACGTCAGCGCTTCCTGATGATATTCGCGAAGAGGTAGCCAATCCCCACGATGTGTTTTCCCAGATGGCTCAACACATGCCCCACAATCAGATGGACTCTGCCCCGCTGGCCCTGGCCAAAAGTGGTGAAGAAGCCGCCCCCGAAGCCGCGCAGACCCCGCATGATGTGTTTGATCAAATGGGGCATAACATGAGCTATGCCAACTCATTTGATTTGGGCAGTATCTCGCTAGAGCAACGCTTTGATGAATTTGATGAAGTCTTGAACAAGGAGCAGCAAACAACGATCACTGATCACGAAAATGTTTCTACCAGTCAGTCATTAGCATTAAACGAAGCAGCACTGAAAGAAGATTTAGCTATCATGCATAGAACGATGGTTGACGAAGATAAAAGCTCTGAAAATGCGAGCCCTCTATCAAAGCAAATAGAATATATAGAGCAGCGAGAGGGAATATCTGCTGAATTATCTGAAGAGAAAACATCAGACGAGAGTCAAGAGATAACTGGCGCTAAGCCGCCCCCCCCTTAGTACATACAAACAAAAACACACGCACTCAACCAGCACAGAAACATGGCTACTGTGAGTGTTCACAACCATTACACAGCAACCAGCCAAGAACAATATCACTAGGAGAATATTATGTCAAGGCTATTTGATCTTGAGCGAGATATAGCAAAAGCTCACAAAGGCAAAAAATCAACAGCAAGAAAGTTTACAAATCGGCCACCTCGACGTCCACAAGGCAACGAAGACTTTGTCGAGTCAATCACCGAGAGTCTCACATACTATTCAGGACAGCTCGGATACACAGAAGTGCTTCACCGGGGAATGATTATAAAACTAAACACCAAGAAAGTCAAAATCAAGGATGAGCTTTTAACAGCGACTGACAAAAATGACAATAAGTTGACCCACGAAATCATTGTTGGCGGAGAAATTAAAGACGAAAAGACAAAACAAACCATCAGTTTCACAGTTTCAGATAATTTGATAGGGTTCACGGAGCCAATCGTAAAAGCTGAAGAGTTAGCATACATAGTAAAGCTTCACCAGATTCTAGAGGAAAACAAAAGTCAGGTTATATACAATGTCATGGTGGATGGCAACAAAATAAAAGACAATAAAGTCCACGGGGCAACACTTGACCTTATGGGTGAACAGGATGATTTTGACAACATTGAACAGAGATACATAGTTGGGCTCAATCCACGGGGCATCTCATGGTACGGGGTGAAGATTACACAAGACAAGGCTCCAAACTGGGGTAGCCTGATATTTCCCAACGAAGGATTGGTGATAGATAACAAACCATACATGACTCTCGACCGGAAGAAGTACCCTTACATCAGTGGCTTAGCATTACGCAGATACGAAACACCTACTGGAGATATAACCCATGAGGCATCGACCTTGGCCATGAAAATAGTTCGTCCTGGCTCCACCGTATATAAGTTTCCCGAAAACAAAGTGATCGGGGTCGGGGGGGTTCATATACCTTACGGCAATACGATCCTAACCCCTATACCCAACGTCGAGCAAACAACGCGCAAAGAGACAGCTGGGCAGAAACAGTTTACAAGATCCATGGATAAAAATGACAGCTATGGCACATTTGCGCAGGGTGATCCACGACATGTTGGAACCCATCATCCAGCGTATCCCCCTACTTTTACACATGATCACTACTTCATCTATAAATCCAATGACTCGTCAGACAACAAATGGACAGCCTCTAGGCTCAAGACCTTCATTGACGATGAGATGAAAACATGGAAAGTAAAATACGACTATGTAGAGAGACAAACTCCACTCAAGCTTGGACGTAAGAAAGTGCGTATGGTCCCAACTAGCGTAAGTACAGACTCTGTGATCAAAAATGCCAAAGTTTTGAAGACGAAATAAATGCTCAACCCAGATGCATACATGATGGTTCATTTGCCATGATGCTCCCCACTCCCTCAATTCTGAGAAGGCTGAATTCAAATTTCCTCAGATTTGGGGGATTTCAGGGAGCTTGTCAAGCTGTAAGAAGTCATTGGGATGGTTAGATATTATGTCTTGCGATACTTATTATGAGTATGCCCTAGATGATGATTCAAACTCAACCGATCTAGACTCAGCCGATGATTCAAACAATACTGTGTTCCTCAACGGTATGACAATTATTTTCGATCAGGCGGTTCCTGTTTCTCCTATTAACCTGATTCCAAAAACAAAACAATCTGCCCTTCGCACCTCCCGCTGAGGAGTGCTCATCTTAAATTTCATCAGGTCATAGCCGGCTGCCTGAGCTTTATAGAACTCATCGCTCATACGCCCTTGTCACAAGGCAATATCCCAACAACTATATTGACCCTTCATGAATGACAGGCGTTACTGCCAAAACGTGTTAAATCAGGCACAGGCTAGGGGCCTGATTATCCTGGCAATGGCTTCGCTAACAGTAAACCTGAATAAATCTGAATTTAAACCTGAATTTTTCGGGATTTTTTCTGCTGGGCCTTTTGGCGATAGTGAGATTGACCGTTCTGTAGTAGTCGCCAGTCCAATTATGACGCGACTGCAAACCACGTTGCTTTTTTAATAACAGGTGTAGCTTGACTCGGTGTCCCAAGCAAAGTGGCCAACGCTATAGACTGAAAACTAGGGGAAGAATAGCGATGTTAGCCATACAAACAATGTTACCTATGAAGCCTGCCCCATCAGCGCGAGTGCCCTTCTTTAAAGATCTCCAAAGGCCTCTTATTCTAGGTCACCGGGGGGTACCAGAGGAGCATCCGGAAAATACAATGGCGGGTTTCAAACGGGCCATTGAACTAGGGTTGGATGGGGTTGAACTGGATGTTTTCTTAACCAAGGATGAAAAACTAGTCGTCTTTCACGATCTCGACACTGAGCGGTTGACAGGGGTTCCTGGCACTATTACCGATATGACCTGGGCTGAGATCCAACAGCTGAGAGTTAAACAGACGTTGAATGTGGGTGACAAAACGATTGACTATGACCGTGAAGAGAGCATTGTGCTGCTGGAGGATGTTCTCGAAGAAACGCGGGGTAAACTGCTGGTTGATATCGAAATCAAAGCCTATAGCCTTGATTTTGGCCAACGCCATACGGGGACTGCGGTGGCCAATTTGATTCGTCGCATGGGGGTTGAGTCAGATGTCTTTGTAACCTCGTTTAACTTTTGGCCTCTGATCTGGTTAGAGCGGGCCTATCCTGGCCTTGAGTCGGGGTTCACCTATTCTCCGATGTTGATCAAGAATGGGGCTCTCCAATGGTTAATGGAATCAAGCCTGATGGGGAAACTGGTGGGTTCGACTCAAACCAATATGAGTTTAAACATGTTTGATGCCGATACGATTGAGAAAGTGCATCAACGGGGGCTGGCGGTGGGTGCCTGGACGGTTTTTTCTCAAGATTCTAAATGGCTGGGGGATGCGATCGCAGCCGACCAAGAGTTGGCGCTTATCCACGACCTGACAGCCCGAGGTATAGATTATTTCATCACGGACGATCCGGTGCGCTTACAGCAGGTGCTCTCAGCCAATGGACACCCCGGTTGACCCCTAACAATCATCCTCGAATAACAACAATGATGCGATCGCAGGGCGTCTTGGCAGATTCTGTGGTGGTGCGATCTGCAATGGGGGGTAACCCTGAACGCTGGTCAAAGATCACGAGCCAGCCAGTCTCAAGTGCTAAGCCTGTGAGATAGCGATCTAACTGCTTCAGGCCAG
>JBCDDJ010000243.1:0-9590 GCA_039180385.1 Cyanobacteria bacterium P01_G01_bin.38
ATACCTTCGAGATCATTGGAGATCAATCCCTGGCCTATGCCCGTATGTTTAATGTCCCATCTGCGGGGCGTCCAATTCAGTTTTCGCCTAACTACGCCGAAGACAACACCGTCTTTGCCTTTGGTTCTGCTACGACAGAGGTCTTTCGCTCGACCGATGGCGGCAGTACCTGGCAGGTGCTGACCACCCCAGAGGTCGAAGCCCCGACCCAGCTCAGCTCGATCAAAAGAGTCCTGATTACCGCTGAGTTATCCCGAGGTAAACTGACTAAAATCGGTTTAGCGGCTGGTTTAGCACTGATTGGCTATCTAATGGTCGGCTTTTTGCACCTTGAGAAAATGCTCAAAATCAAGCGGCGACTATTGCAATTTGGGACTGCCATGGGCACCTTCGCAATCTCGTTAGTGACTTTGTTTAAGGTGTTGTAAGTTTAGGGCGCGCTAGAAAAAACAAAACGCTATCAATTTAAGGCACATGGGGCATCGCTACTGCAACTGCGATGCCCTTTCTTTAGAAACATTTGAGGCCCCCGAGCAGACCAGGCTGCGACCAGCATCTAAAGTAACAATGGTACCGTCTCGAATGATCTCAGTCGCATTTTCGACCCCAACAATGACGGGGATGCCCAAACGTAGGCCCAAAACAGCGGCATGACCCGTGATATTTGCATCTTCGGTGACGATGCCCCCCGCCCGCCGAATCATATCGACGTAGTCGGCACTGGTGTCTGGCACCACTAAAATCTCACCAGGGCTAAAGTGGGTAATGGCCTCTGCCGATCGGGCTACCCTGGCTCGACCGCTCACCAGCCCCTCCCCAACGCCTTGCCCCTGACCCAGGACTGCGGTCACTAGCTCGACTTTGATCAAATCTGTGGAGCCAGCCACCCCCTGCAGGGTGCCGGCTGTCATGACAACCAGATCGCCTTCCTGGAGGTAACGCTGTTCTTCGGCAACGCTAATAGCTGCTTGGAAGGTCTGGGTTGTGGAGGGCAAATCAACCACCAGCATCGGCTTGACCCCCCAAACCACCTGTAATCGTCTGGCCACATTCACCTGAGGTGTCACCGCCAAGATCGGGATTTGAGGGCGAAACTTAGAGACGTTGCGGGCTGTAGCGCCTGTTTTAGTGAGGGTCATGATGGCGGCAGCATTTAGCTGGGCTGCAATCTGCCCCACCGCCTGACTGATGGCGTTGGGAATGGTTCGACTGCTATCGGGCCCTGAAAGCTCAGAGGTATATTCTTGCTCAGCGCGTTTAGCGATCTTGGCCATGGTGGCGACGGCCTCTACCGGAAATTCGCCGACCGCTGTTTCATTGGAGAGCATAACGGCGTCAGTGCCATCTAAAATCGCGTTGGCCACATCCGAGACCTCAGCCCGAGTGGGGCGCGGGTTGTTGACCATGCTGTCGAGCATTTGGGTGGCGGTAATCACCGGGATACCCAATCGATTAGAGGTGGCAATTAAACGCTTTTGCAAAATCGGCACTTCTTCGGCGGGCAGCTCAACGCCGAGATCACCTCGGGCCACCATCACCCCATCTGAGAGGGATAAAATTGCATCCATCTGCTCGATGGCTTCATGTTTTTCGATTTTGACAATGACCGGCACATTCTTATCAGCATTTGAAATCAGTTCTTTAATTTCAAGCACGTCCTGGGGATTGCGCACAAAGCTTAAGGCGACCCAGTCAACTCCCTGATTGAGCCCAAAGGTCAGATCGGTGCGATCCTTATCGGTGAGGGCTTTGATAGAAAGGTAAACCCCTGGAAAATTAACCCCTTTGCTGTTCGAGAGTTTGCCGCCGACCACCACCTCACAGTGTAGATCGCGCTGCTCAAGATCTCGGTCGACCACCCGCATTTCGACCTTGCCATCGTCGAGCAAAATAGTGGCCCCCATGGGGACTTCGTCAACTAGCGGCTTGTAGGTGACTGAGCTGATGGCTTGGGTGCCGGGCACATCTCGGCTCGTGAGGATAAACCGATCGCCTCGAGCGAGTTTGATGGAGCCCGCCTCAAATTTGCCCAGGCGGATTTTAGGCCCTTGCAAATCTTGCAAAATGCCCACCGGCTGATTGAGTTCAAAGGAAATTTGGCGGATGAGTTTGATGTTGCGCTGATGATCTTCGTGGGTGCCGTGGGAAAAGTTGAGACGCAGTGTCGTGGCCCCGGCTTCGATCAGTGCCCGCAGCGTATCCGGACTTTGGGTGGCAGGGCCAATCGTGGCAACGATCTTGGTCCGACGCAGGGCATGGCGCAGTTGCATAAACCTTCTCTAATCAGCGAAACCCACTGATACTACCACGCCTGTGATGCTTACCCGGACAGCCGCATCAAGCTTGTCATTGGCCCCACTTTTCGGTGAGAACGCTGTTTGTAGGCGAGGGGCAGACACGCTCACCAACCCACACCAGCTGCCGTTAAAAACAGATGAGATAACGTCACAAAACTTTATTATTCCACCCCGGTAGCGTATACTACCCAGATAGGTGTGAAGGAGCAAAACTGTGATGTCGGTGGCAACAGAGCCTCTGGCAGTGCCAAAACGAGTTCCCAAAGAATTTCTAGATGCCGATGGCGGGGTGAGTCTAGATTTGCTTTTGTTTTTTGGGGCGCTTTGTCTGGTGACTGTCTCTGCCCTGGGCTATTTTTGGTGGGGCACACCTCACTGGTGTTGTTTTGTTTTAAGTACATTGGCGCTGCATTTGGTGGGGACGGTGATTCATGATGCCTCCCACAACGCTGCCCATCGTAATGTAATTGTGAATGCTTTTTTGGGGCATGGCAGTGCCTTGATGCTGGGTTTCACGTTCCCAGTCTTTACTCGGGTACATTTGCAGCATCATGCCCATGTCAATGATCCTGAAAACGATCCTGATCATTTTGTTTCAACTGGGGGGCCACTCTGGTTGATCGCTGCCCGGTTTTTCTACCACGAAATCTACTTCTTTCAGCGCCGTCTGTGGCGCAAGTTTGAGCTGTACGAGTGGCTTTTGAGTCGCTTGGTGGTGGTAGGCTTGATTTACTCTGCCTGGCGATTCGATTTTTTAGACTACTTGCTTAATTTTTGGTTTTCCCCTGCTTTGGTAGTGGGGTTAGCCCTGGGGTTATTTTTCGATTACTTACCCCATCGGCCCTTTGAGGAGCGTAACCGTTGGAAAAATGCGCGGGTTTATCCAGGGATGCTCTTGAACTTGCTAATTATGGGGCAAAACTATCATCTGGTTCACCACTTGTGGCCTTCGATCCCCTGGTATAAGTACAAGCCTGCCTATGAGTACATGAAGCCCCTGCTGGATCAAAAAGGCTCCCCTCAGTCCTTAGGGCTGATGCGCAGCAAGGATTTCCTTAATTTTCTTTACGATGTCTTCTTAGGGATTCGGTTTCACCATAAGAAATCTTCGTAGATATTTATGAGTGAGCTACGCACCAGTCTGGTCGTAGGGTTTTGGCTTGTCTTAAATAGGGATGATAAATTTGGGCTTGATTAACTGGCAGGTATGCGTGGATTAAAAATCGAATGCACAGAGGAAGGCTACCCTCTACGTGCATATGCTGAACGTCGAGCAGGGCGACGCTGTCCCAATTGGGTCTGGTGCGTGCGATCGCAGCTGGGAAAATTGCATCAATATCACGGGTTGCAGAAAAAGTTGCACTAATAATTTTGCCGGGGTGAAGCTGATTGTGGGTTTCCAGTTCAGTTAAAAGTTCATTAACGGCTTCCCGGACCGCCTCTTTAGAGTTTTCAGGGATGGTCGTTGCCCCTCTAATTGCGCAAAATCGCCACTCGCCTGAGTCCTGCATAATCATTTTTTAGAGCTTTTCTTTCAAACTACCGTGTGTTTCGACCGTTTTGATGACGAGAACCCACACCTAGTTCGAACCCTTGAGATTTTTCCATAGGGAAAACGGTAGGTTTGATCTAGATGGGGCCAGAATTTAACTACCCATTTCGAGTTGTGCCTGGCGCTTGATACATCCAAAGCGGCAAGCCGCGGGTGGCTAGCTCAAATTCTAACCAATCAAAAACCGGGGCCAATTTTCTAGCCGGAATTGTTTGAAGCAAAACCGGATTGGCCATCAAGTGAGCGTCTCCCCCCGGTAGCAGCTTGTTCCAAAACGGTTTACGTTCCTCAATGGTGTAGCATTCCGCTTTCTCAGGGTCTAAGCCAGCCAGCTCAGCAGCCCATTGTTTGGCGTCTGCTTCTGTGCCCAGGCGATCGACCACGCCGAGGTTAACCGCCTGTTCGCCAGTAAAAATACGACCATCGGCAAAACTCCGAACCACCTCCTCAGCTAAATCCCGGGCATCGGCTACGGTTTTCACGAACTGGCTATAGCTGATGTCAATCAGCTCTTGCAAGATGCCTTTTTCTGAATCTGTCAGTTCTCGGTCAAAGGCCAGGATGTCTTTGTAAGGCCCTGATTTAATCACCTTAAAAGAGACCCCGATTTTTTCTAACAGGCGTTCTAGATTATTGCCCCGTAAGATGACGCCAATGCTGCCGGTAATGGTGCCTGGGTTAGCCACAATGTGCTGTGCCCCCATGCCGATGTAGACGCCTCCCGAGGCTGAAATATTGCCAAAACTGGCCACAATCTTAATAGAGTCTTGCAGTCGCTTGAGGGCACTGTAAATTTCTTGAGAATCCCCCACCGTACCGCCAGGACTGTCAATTCTCAGCAACAGCGCGGGGAATTTCTTTTCTTTGACTTCCTCAAGGGCTTCTAAGACTCGCTTACGGGTGGTGCCTGTGATAGCGCCTGAGATTTCGATGCGGGCAATTTGTTTGCGATATCGAGGTTTAAGTGGCCAAATCATAAGTAATGTAGGGATTCAGAGTATCGGTGTCGCGACGGCTATCCGACTTGAGTCTGATCAAATCTGTTTAAGTTTGTCGATAATCTATTAGCGTAACATCGATAGCCTGGCCAACGCACACTCTCAGTACTGCCCCAGCACGGCCTTACCACTGTCTCAGAGAGGGACTGTTCGAGCCCCATCGATGCGAGACCCGAGAGGCCATAAAATATTTTGAACAGACAAAAATGTAGTCTCAAATGGCGCAGGACTTTACCATTGTTTAAAGACACAATTTTTCTGGGTTCAAACTACCCATTGCGAATGGATTCACCCACATTTCAGCCCAAGTCGCTTTTTAGGGCGCTTTTTTTGATTTCGCCCTTTTTTCTATGGGGTACGGCCATGGTGGCGATGAAAGGGGTGATTCCCACGACAACGCCGCTGTTTTTAGCGGGTACGCGGTTGCTGCCAGCGGGGCTTTTAGTGCTCTGTGCAGCGGCCTATTTAGGTCGTAGGCAACCTTCGGGGTGGCAAGCCTGGGTTTGGATCCTGCTGTTTGCGCTGGTTGATGGGGCGCTATTTCAAGGCTTTTTGGCAGAGGGGCTATTGCGTACGGGGGCAGGGTTGGGTTCTGTGATGATTGACTCACAGCCGTTGGCAGTGGCCATCATGGCTCGCTTTTTGTTTCGAGAGCAGGTCGGCCCTGTGGGCTGGATGGGTCTGGCGGTTGGGCTCTTGGGCATTAGTTTGCTGGGGTTGCCCGATGCTTGGATTTTGCAATTGCTGCAAGGACAGCTGCCTACCCTGACCGATGCGGCAACCTTGGTGGAGGCACTGCTCCAGCATGGAGAGTGGCTGATGCTGCTGGCGGCACTATCGATGGCCGTGGGGACTGTGATGATTCGCTATGTTGCTCGCCATGTTGATCCGATTGTGGCGACGGGGTGGCATATGGTGCTGGGTGGCTTACCGCTGTTTGGGCTTTCTGCCCGTTTTGAAGCCCACGTTTGGGAGGCAGTCAGTGTCACCGGGTGGATGGCCATTGCCTATGCCACCGTATTTGGGAGTGCCATTGCCTATGGCGTCTTTTTTTACTTGGCGGCTGAGGGTAATCTCACCAGTTTGAGTGCCCTCACTTTTTTGACGCCGGTATTTGCGCTGTTATTTGGCATGGTTTTGTTGTCAGAGAGTTTAAGTTTGATTCAATGGGTAGGGGTTGGATTAACCTTAGTGAGCATTTACTTAATCAATCAGCGTGCCCAGGTTTGGACTGTGCTGCTACGCTTGCGGGGGGCGCTCATCAATGTCAAGCCTGATTTATCCTGAGTTTTGTGCGTACTAAGTTGCGGGCGCTTAGGGCGACGGATATGATCTTTCAAGAGTCAGCCCCCATGAGTGCCTGGAAAGTTCGTATGATTTTTATCTTTAGAAATAGACAAGCCTCCGTAAAGACACCAAGAATTCTTGATTAACCTTGAAGACAAGATTAAAAAGTGAGCTACTATAGCCTGCAAGGTGAGTTCAATTCTGTAGATGTGGACGGTTTATTCACACCACGCCGCTCCTCACGGTTTTTGGTGTAGCAGATTGCATACACCAGATTTTGGTCTAGAAGTTGAGATAGATAGCAGGGACTGTAAACCAAGGACTGATTTGGGCATGCTACGGTTACCTGCTCAGGGGTAACCTTTAGGGAAGGATCTAGGGTTTTAATAAAGCGGCTTTTAGATTCAGGTACCGATTGATTGGGAAATCCTCTCTGGGGCACTGAAGTATTTTGGTGATTGAGTTAATTTAAGTTTTATAAGGTAAGGATAGCGATGATTCGGCGCTCTACTCTCTTGTTTTTCACCTGCTTGACAGCCGTTGCATTTTCTTTTGAGCGAGCCAAGGGAGTGGCGGCAGACGGGTCTCAAGATCAGGTCGCTCAAGATTATCTGTTGGCTCAGGCTTCCTCATTTCCGGTAGATCCATCGTCGGCGATTGATACTGGCAATAATGTGCCAGATATTAAACCTGAAGCGGCGACCTCATCGGTGTCTGTTGGTAGCCGGGGCGATAGCGTCAAGCTGATCCAGGAGAGGTTGCAAGATCGAGGGTATTACAGCGGACCCATCGATGGCCTCTACGGTGCAAACACTCAATCGGCAGTAGAGGCATTTCAGCAAGACGCTGGGTTTCAATCTACTGGGCAAGTAGATGTGCCCACCTGGCAGCGTTTGAGAGCGCCCGACCTTTTGGCTGAGAGTGACTCAACGCCTGCTGAGGGGTCGGAGGCTGAGGCTTCTAGTGCTGCTGCCGGGGATGCGTCTGCGAAAACTGGCTCGGAGGGAAATATTGCAAATGCTCTGCCTAATGAGTTAGAAACCCCCAGCAATGCAGCAGATGTCGTTGCTCAAGCGGCCCCAGAGGAAGCTACGGAAGAGCCTACTGAGTCTCAGTCACAGCCCACCTCTGGGTCGGCAAGGTCCTCTGGCGGCGTGGGTCGTTTGCTGTGGCCGTCTTTGGCACTGGTGGCAGCGCTCAGCAGCTTTGGTATTGGCTTTTTGCTGGCAAACCGAGATAAGCCATCGGATGAGGATGAGGATGCCTGGGGCCAGGCTCCTAGCAGTGGAGCGACGAATACCCCTAAGCCGATTAGTGCTCCAGTGAGTAATGGGTATAAGGCGGCTAACACGATTGCGTCGACGGTGGCCACCGCTGATGAGCGGACCCCGCACAATGACACAGTGCGATTGTCCAAACTGAATGTCATGGGTGAATTGATTGGCGATCTGCAATCAAACGATCCTGGCAAGCGCAGGAAGGCCATTTGGGAGCTGGGGCAGCGGGGAGATTCCTCAGCGGTGAATTCCCTGGTTAATCAAATGACGATGGCTGACTCCAAGGAAAAAAGTTTGATCCTGGCCGCTCTGTCTGAAATTGGCATTCGGTCACTCAAGCCGATGAATCGTGCGCTTGCGATCGCGCTGCAAGATGACAACCCAGACGTGCGCAAAAATGCGATTCGCGATCTGACCCGGATTTATGACCTGGTAGCTCAAATCAGTCAGATGCTGGGCCATGCCACTGAGGACGAAGATGTCGAGGTGCGCCAGACGGCACAGTGGGCGTTAGAGCAGCTCAACCGGATTCGTCAAATGCCAGAGGTCAGAATGTCTATCCAGTCTTTGGAATCTTCGGCCAAGGCCCCTGACTTTCTGCCTGGGGAAGTTTCAAACTAAAATTTTCCATGAGGCTGCTGTTTCTCTCGACCCCTGTGGGTCCGCTTGGCTCAGGTCTGGGGGGCGGGGTTGAGCTGACCCTGGTTAATCTAGTCAAAGCCTTGGGTCAGCGTGGGCATGACGTTACCCTTGTCGCGCCGGTTGGGTCTGCCCTCCCTGGGGCAAAAATACTTGAGGTTGAGGGCGCATTACAGCAGACGGCTCATACTCAAGATCGAGATACGCCCGTTGTGCTAGCGGCTGATGGGGTTTTGGCTAATCTGTGCGATCGCGCCCGCCAGGTGCAGGGGGGCTATGATCTGATTGTCAACTTTGCCTACGACTGGTTGCCGTTCTTTCTTACCCCGTTTTTTGAGACCCCCATTGCCCACTTTGTCAGTATGGGGTCCTTAAATGACGCTATGGATAGGGTCATTACCCAAGTGGCCCAAAGATATCCAGGTACTTTGGGCGCTTATACCCAGAGCCAGGCCAACACGTTCTCAGGAAAACACGACTGGGAAATTTTAGGCAGTGCGGTCGATTTATCTCAATACAACTATTGCGAAACCCCAGAGCCCTGGCTAGCATGGATGGGGCGCATCTCCCCTGAGAAAGGACTGGAAGACGCTGTTGCAGCGGCTCAGCAGACTCAGATACCGCTCAAGATATTAGGCAAACTTGAAGACGCACATTACTGGCGTAAGATTCAAGCTGACTACCCGACTGCTCCTGTGGAGTATCTAGGATTTTTCTCGACGCAAGAACTCCAAAACATCGTGCGACGAGCCCAGGCGCTTTTGATGACCCCCCGATGGCAAGAAGCCTTTGGCAATGTGGCTATCGAAGCTCTGGCTTGTGGGGTGCCTGTGATTGCTTACCGCCGTGGCGGCCCTGCTGAGATTGTCAAACATGGTAAAACGGGTTGGCTAGTGGAACCAGATAGCGTTGAGGGGCTGGTGAGGGCGATTAACCAGTTGGCGACGCTGGATCGCTGTCGCTGTCGGCAGCAAGTGGAAGCTGAATATTCGTTAGCTTCGCTGGTTAAACGGTTTGAAGTCTGGTTTGACCGGATCGTAAATTGTCGGGGGTTAACGCTGGGCCAGACCGACAAGATAAACTCGTAACCACCCCCATATAGATATCACTAATATCAGACGTAATGCTGTCCCTATCATTCAACGAAATTGACCAGCTCAAGCAGCAGCTTGCCGATTATCCCGATGCCATCAGTGCGCTCCAAGATATCGAAGATTGTGACGGCGATCTAGACGATGCGGCTCTATCGCTTGCACTGAAAGCAGGACTGGAACCTGACACCAATGAAGCATGGCTGGCTGGCTTTACCAAGCGATATCGCCACATTATTTGCCAACAGCAGTTTCGAACCGATCTCGAAGCGAATAAACTGGTTGGCTTAGTCAATCATCTGACGCAAGAAACCACCTGTCCGTCTTTGCTGGCGGCCCCCGTTGCTATCTATGCTACTCAGCAGGGCATTGATAAATTTTGCCATAGCTTGGACAACAGCAGATTGTAAGGTGAGCTGCTTTTTGACCCATTAACCCTGCCCTGGGGG
>JBCDDJ010000244.1:0-9584 GCA_039180385.1 Cyanobacteria bacterium P01_G01_bin.38
CCCCTCTGCCCCACCCAACACCAGCACTCGTCGAGGCGCACCGTGCAAAACCATGGCTGGATGCACCAGCGCCTCGTGATAGAGAAACTCATCCCCCGTACAAGATTGCCATTTACCGTCAAGGACCAAGGCTTTGCCATAGGCCCCGGTCTCAACCACATACATTTCTTGGAATGGGGTCTGTCGATGCACCAGTACGCGAGTAATGCCATGGCCATAGACATCCCAAGGCGTAATGGTTTCGTTGAGCCAAAAGTTGACCTCTAGGTTGGCCCCATCTATGGCGTCTGTCATCATAGGCTGCTTGACTAACAAAGGTTCTAAAACCTAGGTTTTGCCTTGTATTGGCTAAGTCGAATGCAATTGCATATTCACCAAATCAACGTTAAAACTCTCAGGGTCAAAATCGGTCTCCAGTCCATCTAAGCGTTCTAAATAACCTGGATCGCTGGTGTCATCGAGGGATTCGAGCCATTCGTCATAGCCCCAAACGCCGCCGCAGCCTTCGGGCGGGCAGGCCATCTCGCCTGTGACGCAGTGGGGGTAGACACCGTTGGGGTCAGCGGGGAGGATCATTTCTAGCTCTAGGGTGTGCAGCCAACCGTCGCGGGGGTCGTAGAGATAGCTAAAGGTGGTGAGGTCGTCGCGAACCACTTCGTTTAAGGGCATTGCGAGCAATGCAGGCTCCATGTCAGACCGACGTTTGCCAATGCGGTAGTGATAAGGCGCAATATTATCCCAACCCATCGTAATTTGTAGGATACGGTGGAGTTCCTCTAAATTTAGCTCGGCGGGTACTAGCAAACGACGCCAAATAGACGGTTCGCTGTCTGCGATCGCAACCTTAAACTGATAGATTTTGCTGTCTGACATTTAGAGCTCGGCTCCGTGTTCTTCTACCCAGTCATCGCCTAATTGAATAGTAATGTCAGAATCCAAATTTCCGGTACTTTCAACCCGAACTTCGCCGATACCCAGTAACCGTTGGAGCAAATCGGCACTGGCTTTATCCCCCCGTTGGGCGACGATGCGGGTCTCTGCTAAGGGTTCATTCAGGTCACGGTCTACAAACACACTTTGATAGCCGCTATCGTAAAGCGTATCGATCAACGACTGCAGGGCGACATCATCGCCTGTACTATCTTGAATCGCCACACTAAGATAAGCCGGATTACTCGCCTCGGTAATATCTGAGGAACCTACCCTAAAGTATTGATCCACCATTTCGTCGATCGCGCCATAGTTAGGCAGCCAGTAGCTTAGCTCATAGTCGCCCGCGCGGCTAAAGTCCCCAGGCAGCATCAGCATTTGCACATTAGACCGATTGGTCTGGGCACCAAACCCTACCAGCGCCACCAACTCTTCCACTGCCAGGTTAGTATCCACATGCGATTGGATCACCGACAAAATCTTGGGCAAGCGGGCAATGGTCGCCGGGTTTAGGGTTTGTTCGACAACCGATCGCATCAACATTTGCTG
Organism: Cyanobacteria bacterium P01_G01_bin.38; assembly: GCA_039180385.1. Taxonomy (GTDB): domain Bacteria; phylum Cyanobacteriota; class Cyanobacteriia; order Phormidesmidales; family Phormidesmidaceae; genus SIO4C1. Next base: position 1,480 of record JBCDDJ010000244.1, read on the forward strand.
ACGCTGTACACGGCCAATATCGCCCTTATCGTCATAGCGAAACCGTAGAAACTGCATAGCCTGGTCCCCATCCAGACGCTGCTCACCGGCTTTGAGATTGATATAGAGGTGCTGACTATCGTCTTGATATTTCATATCAGCGGGCACGTTGACCTCAACGCCCCCCAGGGCATCGATCAGCTTTTCCACCCCTTGCACATTGATCCGAACATAGCGATCAATGCTAACCCCGCCCAACAGCTCACTGATCGACTCCGCCGTCAGGGCAGGGCCCCCGTACAGGTTAGCCTCATTAATTTTGGTCAACTCGCCTTCGACCAGGGTTCGTGTATCCCGAGGGATAGACATCACCACCATCTGATTATTGCGGGGGTTAAACCGCAGCAGCAGCATTGTATCTGAGAGCCCATCAAAAGAGTTCACCAGGGAGTGATAGCCCAAATCTTCGGTGCCTTCGGGCGGATTATCTAAGTCGGAGCTAAGTACCTTAATGCCCAACACTAGAATATTGACCGGACGGTTGAGTCGAGGAAGCTGTAGGCTATTGCCAGACGAGATTGGCTCATCTTGATTAAAGACCGCCGCGTCTTCGGCAGACAGCTGGCTCTGCAACAGCGGCGTGGTGTTTAAGGAGACTGCTAAGATGGCACCTGCCGTTGCTGAGACCGTTGCAACCCCAGCTAGAGCGACCCCAACCCCTAGCCATCGAGGCACTTTCACAGGTTTGCGCTTACCAGCGACTTGAGAGGACTGTGATTGACGGGGGGCTTTACGAGTGGACACAGACTACCTCGAAACCGGCTACAAGACACTATATAAAAGGATGCAGTACAATCGCTGCCTGATAGAGACCACTTAAGCAATTGGTAGCAGCATAGTAGCAACTTTTTCTCAAAAAAATCGAATCGATTGAAAATTTATCTCAAATTAACTCTGAGGCACCCCCAAATCGCCTGGCTGTAAGCCAATCAAAACTCAAGTTTTTAGGCTGGATGGAGGTTAGGCAGGCTTAAGTTTAGGGCAGTCGCTTACTCAGCTGAGTAATGCCCGGCAATCTAATCGACTGGCCTCTCCAAATTCGCCACATTAACCATATATTCAATAGAAAATACCCCGATCCGATAAAACTACTGGCCAACCAAAAACGCAGGGTCGCTATCTGCGAAAAATGCGCACTGCCCCCCACGCTCAGCAGCGCAGTCGCCACCAGCCAGCTCATCCCCAAGACAACGGCTAGCCGACTTGCGTCGCGCACTGGCCCTTTTTCGTGGCCAATATAGATCGTCCACAAAGACGGCAAAATGCCCACCACAGGGGTCAGATTCACAAACGTCTGGAGCCGTTGTAAGGGGTCTAGTTTTGGAGGGGTGGGTTGCATAGGGATTTGGTTTTCTGATCGAAAGCTTGACGCAGTACCAGACTCAATCTCTGCTGAGCCTTCTCTAGGGCAGCCTGGGCCGACTCCCCTAAAAAGGTCGCCTCTATCGCCCGGCCCACATTCTCGGATAGCTTACTATATTGGGCAATCATGGGGCGTGCATAGGCCGAGTTCATTTGATCTAAAAAGACGTTTAAGCTAGGCCGGGCGGCCACAAAGTCTCGATAGGGCTGACTCTCGCGAGCGTCTCGATTGATCGGAATATAGCCGGTTTGCAACGCCCACGGTACCTGAAACTCTGGGCTCAAAACGTAGTTGAGAAACGCTTGCGCCGCCTGTGTTTTGGGGGGTGTGGTTTGGCATAAGAAAAAGTTTTCTCCCCCGAGTACAGCGGCGGGCTGTTGATCGACGGGAAACGGAAAAACCCCAAAATCAATACCCGCGCTTTTGAGCTGGGGGAGTACCCATGGGCCCGTAATTTGCATGGCAACTTTGCCCGACATAAATTGCTCAATGTCATACCCGCGCTCTGGGGCAGATAGCTCAGCCGAGCCAGCCTGGATGAGGTCAGCGCCGAGTTGTAGGGCTGCGATCGCACCCTCATTGACCACATCTGGCACCCCCCCAAGCGGCCCCTGCTCAATCAAATGCCCGCCCGCACTGTAGATAAACGGCAACCAGCTAAACACCGTCCATTCCCCCTTTCCTAACGGTAGAAAGATACCGTGCTGGTCGATTCGGCCATCGCCATTTGTATCCCGGGTCAGCCGTTGGGCCACCTGTCGCAGCTCATCCCAAGTTTTGGGCGGCGCGGCAATCCCCGCCGCCTCAAACAAGCTAGGCCGATAAAAAATTGCCGCATTATTCGTCGCAAAGGGCACCGACCAGAGATGATCTTCAAACCGCATGGTTGCCAGCAAGGCGGGGTCCAGGGTGTCCCGATAGGGCGACTGGGCAAACCAATCATCTAAAGGCTGGATCGCCCCAAGCTCAACCAGCTGCCCCGTAAAGGTCGGCAAGTACCACAGCAGGTCTGGGGCCGCCTTGCCCACCACCGCGGTCAATATTTTAGGAATTTGTTGGTCAGGCTGACCCACATAGAGCGAATCCACCTCAATATCGCGATGGGTCTCATTGAAATGTGCCACCAAGGCTTGAAACACCTCTCGATTTGATGGCGGGCCAATCCCTTGCCACAGGGTGAGATGCACCATCCCATCTGCCGGGGCACCCGGCTGGCAACCCGATAGGCACACCCCCAGCAGCAAAGCCACAATCCCGATGATAAATCCCCTGATGTGTCGCATTTCCCCCGTCTCCCTCTGCCTGGGTAAGGAGACCTTGGCCCCTAAGGGCTCTCCTGCCTGCTCCCCCATCTCCCTCTGCCCCCTTCGCCTTTCCCTATTCCCCCAATGTCGCAAAATATTACAAATTTAGGCAGCAATCCTGAAATTTTCTGGTTTTTATCGTGCCGAAGTCAATTAGCCAAATCAGCCCTTTGCAGCCTATTTCCAATGTTTTTCGCCTTGATTCATCAAAATCGACCTCTGATATATACCTGGGACACGTCAAAGCATTGGAATCAGAAAGAGGGATTTAGAGTATGGACATTAGTAGCGTGTTGACCGACGCGACCAATGTGATTGTGGCGCTTGGGTTGAAAGAACGCCTAGTCCAAATCCCCAACGCGATGAGCGAACCCGCCCCCGAGGTAGACATTTTAGAATTTGACCCCATGGGCCCCGTTCTCTCAGTGCGCCCCTACTGCAACAATGAGCACTACTGGCAGGTCTACTTTGACACCAATAAGGTGATTCGCGAGGCGTTTGGGGCGGCTAACTATCCTGCCCCCGCCCAGCATTTCACCCTACACCAAACGGCTGCTTAGACTCTGCCGATCGTCGAGGGTGGGTCTGATTGTCGTTCCTAAATTCCGCAGGCTAAGTCTTGCAGACATTACAGTCACATATTGCAATCACAGAGATGTCTATCGCCGAGATCTCTCTAACCGTGGCAGCTGCCGCGGTTTTTCTATGGGCCCTCCAGGGCAGAGCCGCGATGAAAACTGAATCCAGATAAACCCAACCCAAGGGTCAAGCCTAAACGCTACGATGGCCTTTGTTTAACCTAGCCAGCCAAGGAAAGCAGAACCGATGGAAAATCTATTCGTCTCCTTCGATGCTCTATTTGAGCAACTGCAAGGGGTGGGCCTCGAACTGGGTCTGCGGGTTGGAATTGCGATCGCAATTTTCGTGATTGGCCGCTGGGTCGCCCGCCAGCTCCGCCGTCTGGTGAGAAAATCCCTGGGCAAAACCCGCATAGATGCCACCCTAGTTTTGTTTGCCAGCAACATGGCCTACTACCTGATCATGGCCTTTGTGCTCCTGGCGATGTTAGGGGAGCTGGGCATCGAGACCACCTCACTCCTGACCTTGATTGGGGCAGCTGGTCTTGCGGTTGGGTTGGCCTTGCAGGGGTCACTCGCCAACTTTGCCGCTGGCATTTTGATTATTATTTTCCGGCCTTTCCGAGTCAATGATTGGATTGATGCCAACGGCGTCTCTGGTTTTGTTGAAGAGATTGAGCTGCTGACCACCATCCTGCGCACCCTCGACAATCGCACGGTGATCATTCCCAACAGCAAACTGACCGATGATAACGTCATCAACTACTCCACCAAGGGGGTTTTGCGGGTTGATTTGGTGGTGGGCGTCGCTTACAGCTCTGACCTTAGAAATGTCAAAGACACCATTCGACAGGTACTCACAGAAGATGCCCGGATTTTGCCGGAGCCAGCCCCTGTGATCGGGGTGCTAGAGCTGGCAGATAGCAGCATTAACTTTGCTGTGCGACCCTGGGTCAACACAGCGGATTATTGGCCCGTGTCGTTGAGCGTATACGAAGCGATTAAGACCCGATTCGATGAAGTCGGCATTGAAATCCCATTTCCACAGCGAGATTTGCATATTTCACAGGATTTAACGCTATTTGAACCGAAAGGTCATGGCGAGGGGGAGATGGTCTGATGCTTGAGCGGCATCCGTCACGACTCGGGTTGCGATCATCTCAATCGTCTCAGGGGTATAAAAAATATAGTCCAGCTTGTAGGCGGGCACATCGGACGGAAACGTAAATTGATCAGTCTCAGACCACCGATCAGCCAAGACCGCAGGTGACAGCTGGGCTGATTCAGTCAGCAGCCGAATTGATTTATCGGCTCCTTCCTGATCGCGATTTACCGCGCTGTTAAAATCACCCACCAGCAAGACAGGATGATCCTGAGCATAGCGCTCAGCCAGGTCTTTAACCACCTGGGTTTGGTTGAGGCGCGTCGGGTTGTCAAAAGCCTCTAGATGAACGTTAATCATCACCAGCGCACGCCCTCCCACCTCGATTTCGCTGACCTGGGCCAGGCGGTCCAGGTACAGGGCGTTGTAATAAAACGGATTGCCCGCCACTTTTTCGAGCACAATGCGGTCATTTTTTTGAATCGGATGGCGGCTTAGAATGGCTTGCGCGGCCAGGGTTTTGCCAAAATGAGCCTGGAGAGGCCAATAGGGAAACGGCACGTAGTTTTTGTCCCAATTGACGGCGATTGCACCGCTTGATATCCCGAGTGATTCTGCTAACTTCTGGACCTGATTGACGTGATAGGAGCGCTTAGAGGCTAGGTCGATTTCTTGTAGGGCGATCACATCCGCGTTTAGTGGCGCTAGGGCTGCGATCGCAGTGGCTAAATTCTGATCAAACAGGCTCTGAGAGACCTCAACCGTCGCATCGCTGTTGGACCCCGCATTGGTCAGCCCTGACAAATAGCCAATGTTATACGACACCACCGTCAGCGTGTCCGATGCGGTGGGAGGCGGCGGTTCACCGTAGGTCAGAATTTCGGCGTAGCGATCGCTAGGGTAGGTGCTGGCAGTGGCCCACAGGTAGAAGGCGAGAATTGCGATCGCGCCACCGCCCGCAAACATCACCAGCCATTTCAGTAAAATTTTCATCTTGCCAGAAAATAGGGTCTAAGCTCAGAATAATTGGAATGATTACCCAGTTTAGGTAATCTGTATTAAATCTTGGCTACATCCAGCCTCGCAATTTGCGCTCAGGGAAAACCGCAAGTAACTGGATTTAGCTAAGTTTCGCACTCCCTATTAAGGCCTAGCATGAGCGTCAAAAACCTAATCTTCTTCGGCCTCCTCATCTTTGTACCCATCTCAATAGCAGCTCATTTCTTAGCGTGGGGAGAACTGACCCTCTTTGTCACAGCTAGCCTGGCGATTATTCCGCTAGCGGGATGGATGGGAGCCGCCACCGAAGAAATCGCCGTCGTCGTGGGCCCCTCTCTTGGCGGGCTTCTCAATGCCACCTTTGGGAATGCCACGGAGCTAATCATCGCCCTGCTAGCCCTCAATGCAGGCTTAATCAACGTGGTGAAATCAAGTTTGACCGGCTCGATTATCGGTAACCTGCTGTTGGTCATGGGCCTCTCGATGCTGCTGGGGGGTCTCAAATTTAAAGAACAAGACTTTCAACCCGTGATCGCCCGGATGAACGCCTCGGCGATGAATCTAGCCGTGATTGCGATTTTAATCCCAACAGCGGTTGATTTCACGTCGCCTTCTATCGACGAACCAACCCTACAGCGGCTTTCGATCGCAGTGGCGATTGTGCTGATCTTGGTGTATTTGCTCACACTGCTCTTCTCCATGAAGACCCACGCCTACCTATATGACGTCGGTGTCGCCGAAGAAGACAACGGCCACGACGCTAGTAAACATGAACACAAGCCTAACCTGATACTCTGGACGGCAATATTACTGGGAGCCACCCTAATTGTCGCCGTCGAATCCGAGTTTTTAGTTGGCTCCCTTGAGGTTGCCACCCAACAGTTAGGGCTATCAGAACTGTTCACCGGGGTGATTTTGTTACCGATCATCGGCAACGCCGCTGAGCACGCCACCGCAGTCACGGTTGCTATGAAAAACAAAATGGACTTGTCGCTATCCGTGGCCGTGGGTTCCAGTCTACAAATCGCCCTATTTGTTGCCCCTATCCTCGTCTTAGCAGGCTGGGTTATGGGCCAGCCCATGGATCTCGACTTCAACAACTTTCAACTAATTGCAGTCGTGGTGGCGATCTTAATTGCCAACTCCATCAGCAGCGATGGCAAATCAAACTGGTTAGAAGGCACACTCTTGCTAGCCACCTACACCATTATTGGCCTGGCATTTTACTTTCACCCCATGATTGATGGCATTGGCTAACGGCTCTCTGGAAATCGACACGTCTGGTCTGAAGTTAACAGCAGTACGATGACTAAGGCTCCCCCATGAACACGCCACCTGAGATCAATCGAGATAAAGAACAGCTCAAGCTGCTGTCAACCTTTCACTACGTGGTGGCCGGGATTACCGCTCTCTTCTCTTTGATGACAGTGCCCCACATGTTGATTGGTCTCACCGCCCTGAGTACACCTGAGCTTTTTGAAGAACCCGGTTCAGAGTTTGCAGGAGTATCCTTTGGTTGGTTGTTTTTTGGTATAGGCAGCACAATGTTTTTGACGATGTTGCTACTGTCGATTGGCCTGATTGTCTCAGCCGGATCGCTGCGAAAGCGCAAAAACTACTGGCTCAGCTTTGTAATCGCCTGTGCGGCTTGCTTGTTTACCCCCTTTGGCACCGTGCTGGGGATTTTCACCCTAATTGTGCTCTCTCGTCAGTCCGTGAAACAGCTCTATGGCCTCGCAAACTCTACTTAAACCCAAGCCCTTTGTCCCTAGACTACGCTTCCTCACAGGCCCCAATACTCACCCAACTTGTCGAACCATCTGCCCAAATTTCTTTTTTCCAAATGGGAGCATTGTGTTTGAGGGTATCGATGGCATATTGGCAGGCGGCAAACGCCTCTGATCGATGGGGACACCCCACCGCCACCAGCACGCTAATCTCACCAACAGTGAGCTTCCCCGTGCGATGGTAAATCACCACGTGGGTCGTGTCAGGCCACTGATCACGAATCTGAGCTGCAATCTGCTTAAAGACAGCGATCGCCATGGGCTCATAGGCTTGATACTCTAGCGCCACCACCGCCTTGCCCTCGGTATTGTTGCGCACCATGCCACTCATCACCACCACTGCCCCATTGGCGGCATCATCGGCCAGCCGATAGACCTCCTCTAGGGAAAGGGGGGCAAACGTAATCGCAAAGTGGTCGGCGGGATTGTCACGGGTTTGAGTTTCAATATCAAAGGGAAGGCCAACGGTCATAGTGAATTGCAAGTGAGCATCTAGTTATCTGTAAGCGAGTCTAATACTCAAAATCCTACCGCAGTTGATTTAGCCGATGATAAAAATCTGTGGGGAGGGGCTACTTCACTTGCCCCATCAGATAGAGCAAGGCCATCCGCGTCGCTACCCCGTTGGTCACCTGATTAGGCACCAGACTCAGCGTCGGGTCATCCATCAGATCTGAGGTGATCTCAACGCCGCGATTGGTGGGGCCTGGGTGCAAAATTTTGACCGTCGGCTTACACAGAGCCAGGCGCTCGCGGGTAATGCCGTAGCGCTGATGATATGCCCGCAGGCTGGGCAGCAAGTGCTCGGTCATGCGTTCTTTTTGCAGCCGCAGCGCCATCACAAAATCGGCATCCCGTAGGGCTGGCGCTAGCTGCCAATGCACATAAACTTGCCGCTTGATGGTGCCGGTTGGCGTCACTAAAGGGGTTTGA
>JBCDDJ010000245.1:0-9558 GCA_039180385.1 Cyanobacteria bacterium P01_G01_bin.38
ACCCCTGACGGCCAGAAGGCGGATTTTCTCAAAAAGATTGACCGCAAGGCCCAGCGTAAGCTCAAGGCCCGCCACAGTCGCACCCAGGTTTGGCGAGGCATGAGAATGTTTGGCCTGGTGGGCTGGGCGGTGACGATCCCCGCACTGCTGGGGATCACCCTCGGTATCTGGATCGATCGACGGGTGCAAAGTCAGTATTCCTGGACACTTATGTTGCTCCTGATCGGCGTGGCACTGGGGTGTTTTAATGCCTGGTACTGGGTCGATAAGGAGAGTCAGCGTGATTGATTCTGAGTTTACGCTGCTATTGCTAGCCCTTTTGGTGGGAAGCACAATCGTGATTGCCCTGTTAGTTAAAGGAGTGGCTATGCAGTTGGGGCTTCCGGCTATCGTGGCCTATCTGCTTTTGGGCATGGGCATGCAGCTGGTCGATGTCCCGGGTTATTTTAAGCATGAGATCGTTCAAGCTGTTTTTGGATTCCTGGCCGAACTTGGCATCATTTCGCTGCTGTTCCGGGTTGGCCTGGAGAGTAATTTTGCGGGGCTGTGGCGGCAGTTACCTCAGGCCAGCCTGATTCTAATCGGAGATTTACTCGTTAGTGGCCCCCTCGGATTTGGGGTGGCATATTATGGGCTGCACTGGTCATTGGTGACCAGTCTCCTGGTGAGCGTAGCCCTGATGGCGACCAGTGTGGGTATCTCAGTGAGTGTTTGGCAAGAAGCTAACGCTCTGAAGTCGCTTACGGGAGAGATTTTACTGGATATAGCTGAAATGGACGATATTGCTGCGATCGCACTGATGTCGCTATTGTTTGCCATGCTCCCCTTTTTCCAAGGAACCCTGATCGGAGGTATCGGCCCGGTTTTGCTCAAAACCTTAGTGGTGTTTTGCCTGCGGGCAATATTTTTCGGCGCAATCTGTCTCTTGTTTAGTCGCTATTTAGAGCGTCCTCTAACCCACTTTTTTGAGGCAGTTGAGCCTGCCCCCGATCCCATGCTCACGGTGGCAGGGATTGGCTTTATCACTGCCGCCATTGCAGGTTTCCTCGGATTTTCAGTGGCAGTGGGCGCGTTTTTTGCCGGGTTGGTGTTTAGCCGCGATCCGGATGCAGTCACCTTCGATGCCTCGTTTGGCACCCTAGCAGAATTTTTTGTGCCTTTTTTCTTTATCAATATTGGCCTTAGTCTGGATGTGCAAGTATTGCCCAACGCAGCTGGCTTAGGGCTGCTCATATCAGGCGTTGCTATCGCTGGCAAACTGATGGGTAATGGCCTCTCTGCCTGGCTTATAGTGGGACGTACTCGGGCTGTTCTCCTGGGGGTCAGCATGATGCCTCGGGCAGAAATCGCCATGGTGATTGTTCAAAAAGGGCAGTCCCTTGGCAACAACATTATGCCACCGACTGTATTTGGGGCTATGGTAATGATGTCACTGCTGACGTGCACTGTTACCCCCTTGTGCTTGCGTCCCCTCCTGCATAGATGGACAACTCAAAGGAAATTAGCCTGATGATTCACTTAATCAATGCGGCAGTATTGCTGGTTACAGGCCTGTTTTTGGGTGGGCTTTACTTTGGTGGCCTGTGGGTGACCCTGCATCGTCTGCCTCGATGGCGTCGCCCATTTCTGGGCATCGGGGTGAGTGTGTTGGTCCGACTGACTGTTTTACTCGGTCTTGGCGGCCTGCTGTTGCGATATCCCATTGCCGCGCCCTTACCGACAATATTGCTCATGGGCCTTGGGGTATGGCTGAGCCGGATGCTGCTGATCACGCTGCTGCTGAGAACGTTAGAGCCCGTTGCAACCCATCCAATCGTGTCGCCTTGAGACTGGATCTCGAAAATGGGCATAAAAACCATTGAAGCACCTGCACAAAACCCTCACAACATCCTCATATTTTCAGCTTAGGGTTCAAGATTGACCCATGGTTTTTATCTCAATGGATCCATCTTCCTCGCTTACTCCTGACCTGAGTCCCATTCATCTTGGGTTGTTTACCGTAAGTGCCACGATCTTTTTTACCTGGCTAATCATGCTATGGCTGGTTTTGGGAGCCTGGTGGGTGACCCGTAAGCTGTCGGCATCTACTCACCTCAATCGAGGGCAAAACCTGTTAGAAGTCCTGGTCTTAGGCATCTGTCGTCAGATAGAAGAGATCAGCGAACAGCCTGCCGAACCCTTTTTACCCTTTATCGGGACGCTGTTTATCTTTATTGCGGTTTCCAATGTGCTGACGATTTTGCCAGGATATCAGCCCCCCACCGGGTCGCTCTCAACCACCGCAGCCCTGGCCATCTGCGTATTTTTGGCGGTGCCCATCTACGGCATCAAACAACAAGGGCTGATGGGCTATCTCAAAAGCTACTTGCAGCCTAACCCGATCATGCTGCCCTTTAATATCATTGGCGAGTTGTCCCGAACGATTTCGCTAGCGGTGCGACTGTTTGGCAATGTCATGAGCGGTACGATGATTGTGGGCATTTTGTTGTCGGTTGCGCCCTTGTTTGCCCCCGCACTGATGCGGGGCTTTGGGCTGCTGACTGGGATGATTCAAGCTTACATTTTTGCGATCTTGGCAATGGTTGCGATTGCAGCCGCCACGCAGGCCCAGAATGGTTTGGCCCAAAATGGCTCCGCTCAAAAGGACTCACCCCTCAACCCACTCGTCTATCCTCCAGGAGAGAATTAATGGATAATGTAGTTTTGATTGGCATAGCCTCCATTGTTATGGCGGGGCTCACCATCGCCATAGGCTCGATTGCCCCTGCCCTGGGTGAAGGCCGCGCCCTCGCCCAAGCCCTGAGTGCTTTGGCCCAGCAGCCTGATGAGGCCAATACCATTATGCGTACTTTGTTTGTGGGCATGGCCCTGGTTGAGTCCACTGCCATCTACTGTTTTGTGATTACCCTGATTTTGCTCTTTGCTAATCCTTTTTGGACCTACGTGATCACATCAGCAGGAGGCTAGATAATGCTGCCACAACCTTGGATTGTCCTGGCCGAGATTATCAATTTTTTAGTTCTAGTAGCGCTGTTACAGCGATTTCTCTATAAGCCGATTATGCGGGCGATGGCCCAGAGAGAAGCGTCCATTGCAGATCGACTTCAATCGGCGGATAACCGTGAAGCTGAGGCTCAGGAAACCGTTGAGCAGTATCAACAATTGCAGCGTGACTGGTCTACCCAAACCCAAGCCCGGCAGCATCAGCTGCATGAGCAGATTGAGGTGGAACGCACTGACCGCTTAAACCAAATTCGGACTGAGCTAGAAACTCAGCGGGCTCAGTGGTACGAGGCATTACATCAAGAGCAAACGGTCTGTTTGAACAGCTTGAGAGACTATGCGCGATCGCAGCTCATTCAAACGATTAGAGTCGCCCTCCAAGCGCTGGCCAATACAACCTTAGAGCAGCAGATGGTCGAGACCTTTCTCGGTCAGCTACCTGAGCTAGAGCCCTCTGAGCGAGAATCGCTGCAAGCCGCTGTTGCCCGTCAACAAGATCCGCCCCACTGGACGATTGGGACAACGTTTCCCCTCGAAGAGGCCCTCCAATCTCGTTTGATCGGTGCGGTTCGGACGCACCTGCTGCCCCAAAGTCTACCGGATGCATTTACCTTTGAAATCCACCCGGAGTATCTCTGTGGCATCGAGCTGAGAACTCAAGGCTATAAGCTAGACTGGCATATTGAGCACTATCTCGACAGCCTAGAAAGTCAGTTTAGCAAAGCCCTCGAACAAGTTTCAGTCTACTGAACTCTCTAAGGCCCCCACCCCCCCAATACTGGGGGGGTGGGGGCCGACCTTCCCCAGCATATAGCCCAAAGGGCATTCAAGAAAGGGGGACTGAGGGGGCCTAGGCATCTGAGCAATAATTGAGATCACCTACTTATGCTAGACACTAATCGCCAAACATCCGATCAAACAATTGATCATACAACAACACCTGTGACTGCACTATTTCAGGCGATGCTCAACACATTTGACACAACAGTTCTAGAACAGGCTGCTTTTCACTTAACCCTGGAAGAAGTTGGCACCATCACCTCTGTGGGGCATGGCGTTGCCCGAGCCAGTGGTTTGCCCAATGTTCAGGCTGAAGAATTGGTGCGATTTCCTGGCAATCAGGTCGGCATTGCCTTTAATCTGGAACCTCAAGAAGTCGGGATTGTTTTACTCAACAACGGCAGTCAGCTGAGCGCTGGATGCAGCGTCAGGCGCACTGGGCGGGTGATGGATACCCCTGTGGGAGAAGGTTTATTGGGCCGCGTTCTCGATGCTGCCGGGCAGCCCCTGGATGGCAAGGGTCTGATTGCCTATGCCGAGCGCCGGGCCATTGAGCGACCGGCCCCGGCGATCATGGATCGAGCCCCGGTTAGTGTGCCGTTGCAAACCGGCATTAAGGTAATTGATGCCCTGATCCCGGTGGGGCGGGGACAGCGGGAACTGATTTTGGGCGATCGCCAGACCGGCAAGACTGCGATCGCAATCGATACCCTGATCAATCAGCGCGATGTCGTTTGTGTCTACTGTGCCATCGGGCAGCGTAGCTCCACGACGGCTAAGCTGATTGCCGAGCTGCGGCAACGGGGTGCCCTGGAGCGTTGCATTGTCGTCGTCGCCAGTGGCGAATCCACCCCCGGCTTGCAGTACATTACTCCCTATGCCGCCACCACGATGGCCGAGTATTTTATGGAACAGGGCCAGGACGTGCTGATTGTGTATGACGACCTCACCCAGCACGCCCGAGCCTACCGAGAACTGTCGCTACTGCTACGGCGACCCCCTGGGCGCGAAGCCTACCCAGGGGATATCTTTTACCTCCATGCTCGACTGCTAGAGCGCTCCACCCGGCTGCGCCCTGAGCTGGGCGGTGGCTCTCTCACTGCGCTGCCAGTTCTCGAAACTGAGGCAGGCAACCTCTCGGGCTATATTCCGACTAATCTGGTTTCGATCACCGATGGCCAAATCTATCTCTCTCCATCCCTATTTCAAAAAGGCATCTTTCCAGCTGTAGATGTCGGCACATCGGTCTCACGGGTCGGCGGCAAAGCCCAGCTGCCTGCCTATCGTGCCGTCACTGGCGACCTGCGCCTTACCTATTCTCAATTTCAAGAGCTAGAAACCTTTGCCCGCTTTGGCACCCGATTAGATGAAGCTAGCCAAACCACCCTGGCCCGTGGCCAGCGCATCCGGGAAGTCTTAAAACAACACCAGTATCATGCCGTCCCGGTCACAACCCAGATCGCCCTCTTGCTCTTACTCAATGGCGGCTATTTAGATAATTGTCCCCTGGACAAAATTTCCGACATTGAAACCCAACTCATGCAAGAATTGCCTCGACGGCTGCCGGAGATCTGCGATCGCATCCAAGCCGGAAACCCCCTAGCCAAAGATGAGCGGCAAGCTATCTTCACCGTGGCTGAGGAAGTGCGATCGCAAATCCTCACGAATTCTCCTCAAACTGGTTGACAGCTATGCCCACCCAAGAAGCCCTCCAACGCAAACTCAAAAGCGCCCAAGAGCTACAGTCCATCGTCAGAACCATGAAAGCCCTGGCCGCAGGCAACATTCACCAGTACGAAAACGCAGTCAAGTCACTCTCAGCTTATAACCGCACCCTCAAACAAGGGTTCCAGATTTTCTCAATCCATTTTCCCGAAGCCTTTCAACCGAACCGATCGCTGTCCCAGGGTCGCTTAGGAATGGTTGTCTTTGGCTCAGACCAGGGAATGTGCGGTCGCTTTAATGAGCAGATGGCCGCCTACGTAGGGCGGCACCTCAAACACAGCCCGTTCACCGCTGACGCTAGACAGATGCTGGTGGTGGGCAGCCGCATCGCTGATCTTTTAGAGATGGAAGGCTACCTATCCGATCGACGCTTATCGGTGCCCAATGCACTCGGCAAAGTCACCCAGCAAGTGCAAACCATCGTGCTGCAATTAGAAAACTGGCGACGTGAGCAACAGGTAGAACGCATCTGGATCTTTTATAATCACCCTCAACAAGGTTTCTCAAAACCTCGATTACGCCAACTCTTCCCCTTTGATCGGGCGTTCCTCACACAGCTCAGTACCCAGCCCTGGCCTTCCCGCTGTCGTCCCATGATCTTCCAAGAAAAAACGGCTCTGTTTTCAGCGCTATTTCGGCAATATTTTTTTGTCGGTCTCTACCGTGCTTGCGTAGAGTCCTTAGCCAGCGAAAATGCCAGCCGACTTTCTTCAATGCAGATGGCAGAGAAAAATATTGAAGAGCGTTTAGACAAGCTGCATCGGCTGTATCAGCAGCAGCGACAAACCATCATCACCTCAGAGCTTTTAGATATTGTCTCTGGGTTCGAAGTCCTCAGGGGCGAGATCGACTAATCACTGATTGCTCACAAAATCCTCAGACTCTCTCTCTAGCCTAATAGTGAAGTCGGTAGGCTCCTGGTAAGGGACCACCCTGGCGTATGTCAGTGGTCGATTTGGCTAAGTTGGCTTTATCTTCTAATGTCAGCAAACAGGGGTTTATGATGGAACATTTCGACAGGCATCAGGAGTTAAACGTCGGATGTATAGGTTTACCCCGAGATATCACCCACGGCATGATAGCAAACAGATAGAGCATCACATAATAGACAGCGCCTGCTACCGGATCGCGGTTGGCAAGATACTCGGCAATCGTTACATGACGCAGCCGGAGCACAATTTCAAACTCAGCTATGAGTAAGCAGCTGAGTGCAGCCAGCCCCATCCCGAGCCTGACCCACCCTCTGGGGGGGATCGCCAATAGATTAACTACCCAGCGAGCTGTCAGGATGGTGGCGACAAACATAAAGGGGGTTTCCAACAGTTCAGCGACTCGGGTGCCGAACAGCGGCACCGCCCACAACACTCGGACGATGCCGAATATAAAGCCCACCGAAAAGACAATCGCAAAGTAGAGGATGCCTGCTTTGAGAATAGGCCACAGCAGCGCTTTTTCAGTGAAGCTTAAGTCTGATTTAGCACGATTAGGCGGAAGACTGTGATTTTTGTCCTGATTGGGACCTGATTGGCTGATCATAGGGGTTAAGTTTGAGGAAACATGAGAAATCTTTGAGGCAAATTGAAAATCTATTTGGAAATCTATCTTTTAACCACTGCACCAAGCATCGTATTCTCGATCTTTAAATGCTTCTGGGTATTCATCCTGAAATAATTCAAAAGCTGTCCTTTCGAGGGGTTCAGCGCGCTGGTGAGCAAACTCTGCTTGCAGCGCATCGACCACCGACCAGGCATTGGCACAGGCGATTGAGCCCGGTCCATTTTCCTGACAAATGTGGCGGGCAGTTGCCGTCAAATGCTGAATCTTATCGGCTAGCTCTAGTTCTTGGGGTTTCTCAATAGCACTGCTGCGTTCCAGAATATCGGTGATCGACAAAATGCCTAGCAGCTCTGATTGAATCACCGGAGCGCTGTGCAAGTGAGACTGGGTCAATAGCTGGGCCGCATATTCAACCCCTAAGTTAGGGTTGAGCACAATGCAAGGTTTGGTCATAATCTCATAGACTCGCATCCGCTTAGGATCGCGACCAAAGGCAATCACCTTACCGACGACATCCCCTATCGTGACAATGCCATAGGCATCGAGATCATGGCTTTTTTGCACAATCACAGCCTGCACTTCACGCTGCCGCATCAGCTTAGCGGCCTCTGCCACCGTCGCTGAGTTGCGAATGGTGACCACTTCCTGCGTCATAATATCGGCAACTTTTGTCATCACAAACCTCTCGCTTCATCAAAATACCAGCCACACAGCTGCGTCGGGAGCCCCGGAAAAGGAAATACTGGGATGTCCTGCTGGGGGCATACAGAATAATGCCTGCTAGACACAATAGGGCCCACTGGCTATTTTCTAATTTTTAGCCTATCGCAACAATTTGGTGAACTTGTGAGGGGTACTCAACGCAAGGCATTATCAGCATCAGGATATTAGCGAAGGGACTCATCTTGGGGCCCACTCCACCACAGCAGTGCCCACAAATCTCGAATGTGGTCCCACAAACTTTTGGCCTGGGTTGCATTGACCTTTAGCTCATCCTGCAGCAGCCTCTCGGTCGGGGTGGGTTTAGGATGGCTAGCGTGAGCTGGAATTTGCAGCGCATTGGGGTCACCCTGTGGACTCAAAATGCCCTCTGGGGTCGGTACCGCTGCAATCTCATGCTTGGGATCGAGGGGAAACTGCCAGGCAGGATGGGTAGGCTTTGGTTCAGGCGGCAGTTTCTCTTCCCACGGGTCAGGTACCGTATTTGCCAATGAGGACGTTGTGTTATCAGTAGACTTAGCAGCGTTATCTAGCATAGCTGTTTCCTCCTAGTCGTGTGCTGTCACAGTTGTCAGAGTGTCAGGCAGTCGGAGAGTGTCAAAGCTTGCTACTTGTTGCGATTTGCAAGCCCCTCCCCGCTTAAATCATATCAACTTTACCCCTCACTCAAAGTAAAGAATCTCGAAGGCATCTGACTAAGCGCAAACACAACAAAAGATTACGCTCAGGAGATAAAAACTGTGGTTCTTTATACTGGAAAAGTCAAGCGTATATGGGATCTCTATGCAAGCTGGAATGTTTTAGCTGGGTAATGGGTAGTGGGGAACCGCTCGCTTTAAGTGAATACCGTAATCTACAAGGAGAATCGCGATGGTAGGCCAAACATCTCGTTCCAAGGTAGTGATATATGGGGGCTGCCGGGCGCGATTTTCATAATTTCAATTTGGTTTATCGCGAGAGTCCTCAATATGAGGTGGTTGCCTTTACTGCGGCTCAGATTTCAGGGATTGCCGGGCGGTGCTACCCGCCCTCGCTGGCAGGGTCACTTTATCCTAACGGGATTCCTATCGTCGATGAGAGTGAGTTAGAAGGGCTGTGTAGTGCCTACGGGGTAGACCAGGTGGTGTTTGCCTATAGCGATGTGCCCCATGCTCAGGTGATGCATTTAGCCTCACGAGCATTAGCTGCTGGGGCGGACTTTGGCTTGCTGGGGCCAGAGCAAACGATGCTCAAGGCAAAGGTGCCGGTGATTGCGGTGTCAGCGGTACGGACTGGCTGCGGTAAATCACAAACCACTCGCTGGCTCTCGAAGCAGCTACGTAAGAGACAGCTGCGGGTAGCGGTGATTCGTCATCCGATGCCCTATGGTGACTTAGAGCAACAGGCGGTGCAAAGATTTGCGACGCGGGCTGACCTGAGGGCCGCCCAGTGCACCCTTGAGGAACGCGAGGAGTATGAACCCCATTTAGACGTGGGCAATATCGTCTATGCGGGCGTGGACTATGCCGAAATCGTGCATCGTGCTGAACAAGAGGCCGACATTATTTTATGGGACGGTGGCAACAATGACTTCCCGTTTATTCGCCCTGACTTGCATCTGGTCCTAGTCGATCCTTTGCGGGCGGGCCATGAGACAACCCATCATCCTGGGGAGGTGGTGCTGAGAATGGCCGATATTGTTGTTGTGGCCAAGGTCAATGCTGCCGCTGCTGCCGATATTCAACAGGTAGAGGCCACCGCTAGACGGATCAACCCGAAAGCCGCGATCGCACG
>JBCDDJ010000246.1:0-9498 GCA_039180385.1 Cyanobacteria bacterium P01_G01_bin.38
ATCCATCGGGTGCAACACCGTCGCCCCTTTGGCATTTTGAAATATGCCATGACCCTGGATGGCAAAATCGCCACTGACTCGGGCCATAGTGCCTGGGTGACCAGCCCCGAGTCGCGGCAGCGAGTGCATCAGCTCAGGGGCATTTGCGATGCGGTGATTGTTGGGGGCAATACGGTGCGACGTGATAACCCCAACTTAACCACCCATGGTGTCTCCTTATCTCTATCGGGGTTAGCGCACCCTGCCCGCAATCCGCTCAGGGTGGTGATGAGTCGTCAGCTCAATCTGCCGATGCAGGCTAATCTGTGGAATGCTCAAATTGCACAGACCGTGGTGTTTACGGACAAAAGGTTGGCTGATCAGACCGTGCGATCGCACCTCGAAACCCAGGGAGTCGAAGTCGTCGCCCTGCCAAATCTGACCCCCGATGCTGTGATGGAAAACCTTTATGGGCGCGGGTTGTTAAACGTGCTCTGGGAATGTGGGGGCACCCTGGCCGCTGCTGCGATCGCACAGGGAGCCGTGCAAAAAGTATGGGCATTTGTTGCCCCCAAACTCATTGGCGGTCGTCAGGGCATGAGCCCCATCGGCAACCTGGGACTTACCCAAATGACTCAGGCCATTGCCCTCAAAGATCCAAAGCTTGAGCAAACTGGCTCAGACTGGCTAATTCAGGGTTATCTGGCCTCAACTCCAACAGCTACCTAGTCGTACAGACTGTTCTGAAGCTGATTTTGATAGAGCAAACCCTCTAACGCCCGCTGAAAATCATCGCGGCTGCGTAACCCTTCGAAGCGCTGCAAGACCTGAC
This sequence comes from Cyanobacteria bacterium P01_G01_bin.38, assembly GCA_039180385.1. Lineage (GTDB taxonomy): Bacteria > Cyanobacteriota > Cyanobacteriia > Phormidesmidales > Phormidesmidaceae > SIO4C1. The sequence goes on from JBCDDJ010000246.1 coordinate 812, forward strand.
CATTTTCGATAAAGAGCAGGGTGGGGAGTGTGCTTAATTTGTAGAAGTTAGCCAGCTTCAAATTCTCGTCTGCGTTGATATCGACAATTTGAAGGTAGCTACCGCAATCCTTTTGAAACCGATTAAGGATTGGCGTCATCAGGCGACATAAACCACACCAAGGGGCCCAAAAATGAACAAGGACAGGCGAGGAGGCGGCCAAAACAGCTTGTTCAAAATGCTCTTCACGAATGGTTATCGACATTTGAGTTATTTTTATTACCGATGTTTTATAAAGTTGGAGCGTGGATTTATTCTACGGGAAACTGCTCGACTGTAGAAGGGATAACACAGCCATTGTCGGGCTATCGTGACAATGTTATGCCGTTATCAGAGCTAATAAGTACTTCTACTTATTCCATAGAAAACTGATCCCTCAGGCCTATTGTATTAACTTTTATACAAAAAAGTCTAAGGAATGATACAGAAAATTGCTTTTTTGTGGTGCTTAAAAATAATTATGGGAAGTTCCATGGTCTAAGCATAGAGAGCGATCCCGAAATCTAAAGAAAATATAAAATTACAGGTGATCTGGACGCATTGATACCGGTATTCAGAAATCTTTTGGGCGCATAAGTTTGCCTAGAGTCTGTCATCGGTTTGTCATCCTTTAAAGACAACGGCAGATCATCAAAGGCATTTTGTCTGGAGAGATTCATGGCTACCAAGCCAGTCGCTGGGTAGCTTGGATCAAGTAAGGATGCCCCCACCAAAACAGCAGTACAAAGGCTGCGATCCCCAGATAAGCAGGCCGCAAAAACTCTACCAATTTGAGGGTTTGACGACCCTGCAAGATCGCTAAAAAAGGAATCACTGACGTGCGCGCCTTAACCGCTTCAAAGGCGTCGCCATAGCGCGAGCCCCAGCGATGATCGCCATGCCATACGGCGAACAGGTGGTGGGCAATCAAAGCGGCTGAGGTGATCAACATAAAGGTTGTTCCCAGCCATAGGGTATGGGCCACACACCAGATTACCTGCCCCACCATCTGGGGATGTCGGGTAATTCGAATGATGCCGGTTTCGTAAAGGTGAACTTCGGGTTTTTGGATGGCGGCGATTTCGAGTAGGTTAAACGTCGCCGGGTAGAGAAAGATAAACGAAATCGCGGATAGCCCCCACACCACCGCAGGCAGCCAGGACACCCCTTGCAGATTCCAAAGTCGCACGCCGTCGTAGCGATGGTTGATGAAATAGATAATCAGAATCGCCGCCAGCGGGAGGCTCACCAGGGCAAATAAAATGCGATAGGTGCGGGGGCCGATCAGTTTCTCGCCTCTGGGGCGCAGGGCGGCCAGGCCGCTGTGGGCGATCGCAAACCCCAACAGCATTGCCAACATGATCAAATGGCTGGGCATCAGCCAGGTGGCATCGGTCATAAATAGCGCTCAGACGTGTTTTTTATTAATATCTCACAAGCCAAGCGGCCCCAACTGCCACCACGGCCCCAATCAGTGTATTGATAATGTTGACGACATCGTGGGTGAGCCCTGGGATCTTGCCTTCGATGGTTGCGCCGATCAGGCTTTCGATGTTGGTGGCGATGAAGGCTGCGATCGCACAAATCAAAATCCCCACCGGAGCAATCAACCCAATCCCCCAGGCAAATGTCGCCAGCAAAATAGACCCCACAGCGCCTGCCAGGGTGCCCTCTAGGCTCACGGCCCCCTCAGTACCACGCGGTACCGGCTTCAGCGTGGTGATCAAAAATGTACGCTGCCCATAGGCTTTACCAATCTCAGTGGCGGAGGTATCCGATAGTTTCGTCGCCAGACTTGCCACCAACCCTAGCACCAGCCAATCTACCCAGGCACTTGTATCGTTGCCTGTGAGGGCGATAACCAGGACCAGCAGCGCGCAGACCGCCGCTACCAGGGCCGAGCCCCAAACATTGCTAGGTCCGCGCACGCCGCCCCGTGCCTCGGCAATCCCAGCGGCTTCTTTTTGGGCAAAGCCAACCTTTGTAACCGCTGTACCCACACCAAAATAGGCTATGGTCACCGCAAAGGCTCGCCAGTCAACAGCCCCCCACAGCAAGACCCCCAGCACCCACGCATTGAGATAGCCCAGCGGCGTCAGCAGCTTTTTGGGCAGCAAAAATGCGATCGCCAGTAGCCCCGTGTTGGTGCCGACGGCCAACACCCAAGGCTGGATATTGTTAGCTAGCTCAAACACTCTTACCTCCATGACCTTAGTCCGTGATCATCCTGCAAAATGGCCGTGCTGAACGGTAACTTTAACTACCCTTTACATCTTCTTTCAAACAGGTTAAGTTGGGCCAGTGAAACCTCTTAATTGTTTCACGTTCATCTGCTCATAGAAGCTGCCTGTTCAACAAAGGTTGAGTCATCAGTGCCGCCATTAACATCAGTGCCGCCATTAAAGTGTTGTAAGTAGATCAGGTTGTTAGTAGATAAGTCTGATGGATGAATGGACCCATCAAAGTACCCACAGTTTGTGTTCCGATGGCTGAGGGCGACTTTCTTCCCGTGATGGGGCACTCGAGATCTCATTAGCGTGATTTTCGTAACAATCTCTCTAAGAAGCACTTTCTCTAGAGTTCTTCTAATAAAATTGCTGCTCAAGCAAGCCTTTAGCAGTCAAGTCATCTAAGGCAGCAGTTGTTAATTCAATAGTTGTCTCGATTTGTTTTGGCTGGCTTAAAGCCTTGGTGCAGCCTGGTTTGTCATACCTGAAATCGTTCTCATTTTGTCTCATTTTGATTGTGTCAGGGGCGCTCATCTACCTTAATTCACTGGTAATTTTTTCAGCAATTTACCAACGTTTTGAGGACATACCATGACAGCGAATCTCTTGAATGAAATCAGCCTGCCCGAGCTACTGGGGGGCAACTTAAACAAAACTCAATTTAAAGATGCAGGGGGTAGTCATACTAGCGTCAGCTGTGGTTGCCTAAGCTGCAACATCGCTGGAAAAGTCAGAGATGCTCGAAACGCTTTTACAACCAGCGGGGGCGTCGGTCAGTTTAATGCGGGCTCGAGCAAGTGGGCTCAGTCTAGCCCCGGTAGCCCGGTTAATATCACTTATGCCTTTGACAACGATCTTTCTCTGAATGGCATCACTACAGCTACAGCCAAACAACTGTTCAAAAAAGCACTGGGTGTCTGGGCCAAATATAGCCCTCTCAACTTTGTTGAGATTAAAGATCCGGGTAACGGGCGTGATGTTGATATTCTGGCCCAAGACGATTTTATTGACGGACGGGGCAATACCCTGGCCTTTGCTTTCTTTCCACGTGGGGGTGATATCACCTTTGATGATGGTGAACAGTGGAATGAAAGTCTCTTTTTAGAAACCGCTGTCCATGAAATTGGCCACAGTTTAGGTTTAGGCCATGAAGGGGGCCAGCCCGCGATCATGAACCCTAGCATCCAAAATCGATATCGCAATCAGTCAGAGCCCTTTTTGCTCGACGATGATATTGCAGGTATTCAGACGCTTTATGGCAAAGGCAAGGGCTCTGTTAAATCCCTGGGCGGGAATCCCCCGCCTGCCCCCGCACCGATGCCCACGCCAACCCCGACCCCGCCACCAACGCCTTCTCCCAACCCCAATCGAAATTTGATTGTCAACGGCAATTTTGAAAGGAACGCTATTGCCCAGAACAACTTCGGGGTCTTTAGCCAGATTCGGGGCTGGACGACCACTTTTGGTCGCGGCATTCAGCTGGATAAGCGCACCAATCAGTACGGCAAAGCTGCCAGGGGTAACACCTGGGTCGAGCTTGATAGTTATGGCAATAGCGGTATGCGACAGCGTTTAAACACTAAAGCTAACCAGACCTATCAACTGTCGTTCCAGTATACGCCTCGTGCCGGTATTGCAGCGGCTAGCAACGGTATTCAAGTCGTTTGGAACGGCCAGGTGTTAGATACGCTGACGGGGAGTGGTAATCAAAACAATGATTGGAAGCGCTTTAACTATACGGTTCGGGGTGGCAATCGTTCTCAAACCAATTTAGAGTTTAGGGCCGTGGGCCGCAGCGACAACTTTGGCGGCTTTATTGATGATGTTGCTGTTCGTCAGCAGGCTGCGAATAATACAACAGACGCACTGGTCGATACCCTGGGTAGCAGCTCACCCGGCTCAGATTTGCCCGACCAACTTCCCAATCATGAGCAGACCCTGATGGCATCCTGTGGTCAGACTGGACTGCCCCCGTCCGCGTTAGATCCGCAAATGGTTTCGGCGATTTAGCGATCTAGCCGCTTAGCTCATTGCAATAGCAGACGCACTGTCGGGGACACTGATTTTGGGTTGGGGTCTCCGCAGCTGTACTTAAGGAATCAATCAGTCTGATTGGAGTGCAGTAGGCAATCGTCAAGAGCGCTGGGGAAATTGATTAATCTGGGCAGTGCCATAAAAAACCAAGTTTTGATTACGCAGCCGGATCTTATCTACGCGCAGTTGGGTCCCCTGTAAGGCAAATTTATCTAGATCAAGTAGTGAGTTAACGTGCTCAATAACCGCTTTGCCCAAAGCCACCGAATTATCGTTGCCAGCGTAGGAAACGTCTACAAATCGAATCCGGGTGCGATCTTCGACCTCAAGTTGAGCTGTGATATCCAAATCCCAAGGCTTAAGTCGATCGCCAACAATTACCTGGGACTGGATTTGTAGAGACCCGTCATTATTGAGAGTCATCTCAGTCTTTTGAAAATGCAGTGGCTGCTTTTGGTACTGCATCTGCTGGAGTTTGCCGACCACAAAAGGTGTATTAAACGAGGTGGTCAAATCAGCCTCGGTCAAAACCACTCGCATGGTTGCCTGGGTGGGCTGTCGGAGCTGCACCTGGCCCTTAAAAATAGCCCCAAAGTCAATTGAGACGGCTTGTACAAACAGCTCCATTGCATCAATGCGTAGGCCGTTGTACATCAGCATGCCGTTGCCAATGAAATCAAATCCGTCTAAGCTGCCCTGCAGCAATTTAGACACAGGCTCAGCTCGCACGGTTGCCTCTAGCTTGCCTGTGCGCTTGAACAATGCGGCAATGGCAGCTGTTACAGCCTTACTGACCAGTTGGTCGCCGCCTTGTCCCGTAAATGGTAAGTTGCCCAGTACCAAGGATGTCATTCCCTAATGGCTAGCTGCATAAAACGTCTTGTACATTATGACCTATTTTTAAAGAATGTTAAGATTCACTACGATACTATTCGCTTATGAATCATATTTACAAACTCGCAGGGGTTTAATCTGTGCCCTAGACCGGGTGTCTCGAGTCCGCTACGGTTACTTTGCTGAGCAGGTAAGCTGCATTCAGTTGCAAAGTCCAAGATTTATAAAGACCTGTATGAATAAAACACAGTGGTCTGATTGCTCTAGAGTTTTACTCTAAAGATGTTGGCGATTAGCATCAATGACCCCTGATACCTTAACGTACTGGGGTGAAACCCGCTAAACAAAAACGACGGTGCGATTGCCGTAAACCAGAATCCGGTTTTGCAGGTGTAGGCGTACGGCTCGGGCCAGCACCATGCGCTCTAAATCTTTGCCCTTGCGAATTAAGTCAGAGACCTCATCGCGGTGGCTGATGTGGGCCACATCTTGCTCGATAATCGGCCCGGCATCTAAGTCTGAGGTGACATAGTGGGCCGTCGCCCCAATGATCTTAACGCCTCGCTCGTGGGCGCGATGGTAGGGGTTTGCCCCCACAAATGCGGGTAAAAATGAATGATGGATGTTGATCACCTGAGAAAACTGATTGAGAAAGTCAGGGCTGATGATTTGCATGTATTTGGCCAGGACTACCAGGTCAATCTGATACTGCTGTAGCCACTCAAGCTGCTGTTGCTCTTGCGCTGTTTTAGTCTCAGGGGTGATCGGGCAATGGCGAAAATCAATGCCAAACTGCTCGGCGATGGGCTCAAGCTTGGGATGATTGCTGATGATCAAGGGGATCTCGGCAGAAAACTCCCCGGCCTGGTGACGCCAGAGGAGATCGAGCAGGCAGTGGTTTTGGCGGCTGACCCAAATCGCAATGCGCGGTACGGCGTCAGAAAAGTGGAGCTGCCAGGTGGCTTGCAGGGGCTTTGCGATCGCATCAAACGCCGGGCCAATTAATTCTTTGTTGAGATTAAACCCGGCTAGCTGCCACTCAATTCGAGATAGAAATAGCCCAGCAGTTTCGTCACGATGCTGATCGGCATGGACGATATTGCCCCCGTTGGCATAGATAAAATTGGCAATTTTGGCCACCAATCCTTGCTGGTCGGGGCAGGAAATTAACAGGGTGGCGGTGGGAGAGGTGGGCATGGGGTAAGGGAGGTGGGAAAGAGAGGGAGGTGGGTAATGGGTGGGAGAGGAGGAAAGGGGGAGGTGGGGAAGGTAGGGAAGATGGGGAGGTTGGGGAGATATTTAATGCGATTAGAATCGCCTATGGTTCAGGCTAGTTTTCGGAAGTCGAGGCATCATTTGAGGTTTCTGCATCGCCTGGTTCAGCGGTTTCGGGCTCAGACGCTTCAGGTTCAGTCACTTCAGGCTCAGTTGCTTCAGGTTCAGGTGCTTCCCCATCTCCCCCATCTCCCCCATCTCCCTCTGCCCCCTCTACCGTCTCATCCGCGACCAGCCATTCCTCAACCGGGCGTTCGATCCCATTCCTGAGCCCCCCCGAGACCAGGTAAACGGTTACCTCCTCGCCGCTGCCGTCGTTAGTATCGGCCTCGGCTTCATTAACCAGACGCACATAGAGGCTATCGCCGCTAAAGTCAGGAGTTCCCACCTGGAGCTGGTGGGTGGTACCGTGGGCCAGGGTTAACGCCACCGTGGCTGGCGGCTCATCTAAGCCAAATTTTTGCAGGTCGTCAGCGATCACCGTGAGGGTTTCCAGGGTGGGTTTGCCGGTGAGCTGATCGAGTAAAAAGGCGATGGCACCGGCCTCGGCGGGCTGCTGTTGGGGCCCGCTCATCTCCCAGCTGCCGTCGCTGGTTTTCTCAAAGGCAATGGTGGTGTCGGCCCGGTCGATCTTGAGCTGCTGGACGTCTTGTTCCTCAAAAGAATAAAGGCTCGTGCCCTGGGCCTGTTCAGTCTCGCTACCTTTCTGGGTTTCGTAGAGTAAAACGCCCCCGCCGAGTGCGATCGCAACCCCCAATAAAACCCAGGTACTCCGCTGCAATTTCATCGCCTTTTTCTCCCACTACCGTTTGGCTGGCTTCGACGGTGAGCTCAGCCGAACCGAGCGCTCACGTCGACGAAGCCCAATACTCACCACCCACTACCGTCTCCGAAACCCCTACCGTCTCCGAAACCACATTACCCCGGCTCCGAGCACCCCAACCGCAGGCAACACCAGCAAGGCCAGTACAACCACCAAAATCTGCTGTTGCACCGTCATCGAAATACGTCGATTGACCACCTCTTTAGGGCGTATTGAGAGGGTAGGCGTCTCGATACGGCTGAGCCAGGTCACCGTGTTTAAGAAGATGTCGCCGTTGAGCTGCTGGTCAAAGCGTCCATCCGCCGCAAAGCCCACATTGCCAATCACCACCAAGCGCGCTTCATCATTGCGCTTAACAGCCACCGTTTCCCCTTCACTATTTTCCCCATCTCCCTCTGCTCCCTCTGCTCCCTCTGCTCCCTCTGCTCCCTCTGCTCCCTCTGCTCCCTCTGCTCCCTCTGCTCCCTCTGCTCCCTCTGCTCCCTCTGCTCCCTCTGCCTCAGGCGTGTCAGCAGGTGCCTCTGTCTCGCTGGCTTCGGTCTCGCTGGTTTCGGTCTCACTGGTTTCTTCGCTGTCCGCCTGACTTTCCTCAGCAGCAGCCTCAACCGTTGCGGCCCGAGTAAAGGCCACGCCAATGTTATGGGGGCCGCTGGGGGCCTGTTGGGTATCCACCTCTAGCTGACCCGCTTCATTAATGGTCTCGGCATAGGTGAGGGGGTTGGTGAGCAGCAGCGGTGTGGCTTCAACGCTTGACTTGGGGGTGATCTCCACCGGACGGGCCAACGGATAAAAGGATCGGCCATTGTCAAATTCGTCGGTAATCGGATGGCTGCCGTAGTCAGTCACCAGCGGGGCTGCTGGCCCCTGGCCCACCAGCTGTCCGCCACCGGAGGTATCCACGATCAGGCGCTCGTCGAGCACCACTCCCCACTGGTCTAGCAAAGGCTCTAGCCCCGTCGCCACCAGCGGGTCGACCATCAGCAGCACGCTGCCCCCTGCTTTAAGGTACTGATCAATTGCCTGACGCTCGGTGTCAAACAAGGTTTGAAATTGACGCCGTTCTGGGGCCGAGATCACCACCACGGAGGCATCTGAGGGGATCGATTGGGTATCCGCCAAGTTGAAGGCCTCAACGGTAAAGCTCTCTGCTTCTAACGCCTGCGCCGCTTGCGAAAGGCCAGGCTCAGAGCCATCAATGGTGTATTCGCCATGGCCTTGTAAGAAATAGACCACGGCATCATTTTCACTGCCCAGTTGCTTCAGGCGATTGGTGAGTTCTCGCTCAGATAGGGGCTCTTGGGGGGCCATGCGCTGGACCAGGACCCGCTGCTCACCGACCTGCAGGTAGGCCTCTCTGGCAGGTCGGGTCTGCACCCCAAAGTCAATGGCCCGCTGGGGGTCGGTCAGCGGGTTGACGTATTCGTACTCAAAATCAGGGTTAAACCGACGATAGGTGTCTAGCAGTTTTTTGTCGG
>JBCDDJ010000247.1:0-9489 GCA_039180385.1 Cyanobacteria bacterium P01_G01_bin.38
GATGGAACGACCCAAGGAATCACCGACTTCGATCCGTCCAAAGATAGAGTCGATGTCGGAACTGATTCAATCCATACTCAGATTCCAATCGATACTCCAGACGGTTTGGTGTTCCAGGATATGTTTAACCCCAACCGCTCTCTGATGCTGGTTGGGGTTAACCTCAAGGACCTTCAAGCCGGGAATTTTGCTCCTATCGCGGATGCTCACCTCCAGCAAGACCTCAGTGCCGCTTTAGCCTGGGAAAACGGGACAGGCCTTGTCAGAGACAATACGGTTTATATTCGTTCCCACGAAGAATCGTTAGAGGAAGTGGTTGACTTTAACCCCGCTACCGACAAAATTAGTTTCTTCTATCTCAGTGTGCGGGGGGACAATGAACTTAACTTCTCGGTAGAGCAGACTGACCAAGGCGTCAGGTTCTTTAGTCCGATTACGGGTCAAAGTATGACCCTCAGAGATACCGAGCTCTCTGATTTAGATAGCTCACACTTTGAGTGGAGAGCCAATCAGCTAGAAGACAATGTCGCAGGCCGCATGGGGCTATCTGACAAGATAGACGGTTTCACAATCGTTGATGAAAATGTGTTCAGCGGTAAGAGTGTACCGATGGCGGGGTTAGTGGATAGAGCGCCCTATCACACTAACCCTGACTACACAGGCACCAGAATAGGCTCAAATTCGGACCCGATGGAGCCAATGGCCCTAGTTGACTCAGCTAACCCAGTTGATCCAGTCGACCCGATGGCCCCAATCGATCCGATCGACTCAGGTGCAATGCCGAGCGACTTGGAGCCCACTGATTCATCCTCATCAGATCCGATGATGGTGGACCCCACCTTAGGCGCGGAGGGGAGCGACTTCTCCATTGGCGAAGTTTACACGGGCGAAGGCACGTTCTACGGTGCAACGGGCGCTGGCAACTCAGGCTATCCTGAGGTCGCAGCAGACAACCGGGACATGCTCACGGCCATCAATCGCGAGCAGTGGAATGGGTCTGAAGCGAGTGGGGCCTTTTTTCAAGTGTCAGGGCCTAAGCAACGGAATGGTAATGCGGATCCGATCACGGTGATGGTGGTTGACCAGCTACCGGATCGAGACAATGGTCTTGACCTGAGTGCGGAAGCCTTTGCCAAGGTGGCCGATCCGATTGATGGGATCGTCAATCTGGAGTATGAACTGGTCAGTCCTACCGACAGCTTTACCACGCCCTATGGCCACCAGATCGGTGATGGTATCATCGTTGATGGGCTGGCCGAGAGCAATCCTTATTGGGCAGCGGTCAGACTAACTAACCATCGTCATCCGGTTGAGAGCCTTGAGCTGGTGACCTCAAGTGGAGAGATGGTGGCCCTTGAGCGGCAGTCTCACAATATCTTTGTCCTGGAGCAGGACATTGGCGAGCCTGTCAAAGGTCAGCAAGACTTGGTCGCAACGGATATCTTTGGCCAAAAAGCCGCATTGAATGACATTAATATCACCAGCGGCAATGGGTCAGATATCGTGACGGGGGAACAGTTTGCCAGGGTGAGTTAATGGCTAAGCCACATCCAGGTTGAACCTGTGAGGTTTCTGTAGTGCCTACTACAGGTCTGGATAGCCTAACGAGCTGATTGAGGGGCATCCCTTTGAGGGTGCCCCTTGAATATTGAGATTTTGTATGGGCTGACCCAGTGCAACGGGCCGTAGATTTATTTGCGATCGCACGAATAAACTTTTTGGCCGAGGGTGTTGCCTTAAATCGAGTAAACCTCCGAACGCTTGCCAATCTACAGAGTTACCCTGGCAAACATTAGCGCAGCCAGCTCGAGAGATCGCGATTAATCAAATCTTGAAGCCTAAGAATATCGTCACGGTACATCGAGATCAGCTCCGCTCGTAATGCCGCCGTCAGCGGCGGCATTTTTTGACTGACGTTTTGTCTCACCAGACCCCCAACCTTGGACGCAGCCTTGCGATGTAGGCGGTCTGGGATGAGACGCCTGGTAATGGGTTTAAGGATTCTAAGTTTTTTCAAGATAGCTTCATGCTTTCTACTACTGGCAAAATGCCTATTTTTACCAGCGGTATTGCGCCTGATCGCCAAATCGGGGGTAAAGTCAGCATCAACCCCCAAAAAGCGATAAATGTCCTGCATAAACGCCTCAGGCTCCAGCTTGAGATCGTCAAACAGCAGGATCTTTATCTGACTGCGGTCAAACGCCTTTAAATAATGACTTAGCTGGGCAAAGTAAAACCCCTGGCTTTTGTAGAAAGCAAATGCCTCAATATTGGTTGAGCGGCGCGCTTTTTCTGCTTCGCAGGCTTGATGGAAGTCGGTAATTGACTCTCGACCATCGTAGAGCCGATCGAGGTAGTTAGAATAAGCCCGGTCTACCGGATCGCGCAAAACTGCTATCAGCTTTGCATTCGGAATCAGCTGCTGGATACGTTGACAAGCCTCGGGACTGTGGAGATACATCGGAGTTGCCTCCCCGATGGCAATCTCCTCTGACACCCCATCAAACAGTGATTGGTAGGTATCAAAATCGATGCTATATGACGACTCTGGCAAAAAATAGAAAGTTTCTTTTGCAGGACTCATAAATATCTGTGGATGCTGTCCCAGATATTCGTAGACAGACGTTGTTCCTGCTTTTGCCGCGCCAATCACTAAAAAATTTGGCAGTGTCATGACAGTCAAGAATCACTGTATTCAGAATCACTTCACGTAGTCATCATGCCTTAGAAAGCAGAAAGGATCATCCCTTATGAGGCCCTAGCAATATCTTAAGCAGCCCGCGACAATTTCGCATTACATTGAAGATAAGAAATTAAAGATAAGAAATTACGGCTCGTCAGAGCTTCAGAACGCCCATGACCCAAACCACAGATACAAAACAGGTAATCGTTGTCGGGGCAGGCTGGGCCGGTCTAGGAGCCACCTATCACCTTGCTAAGCAAGGTTACGGTGTCACGCTGCTTGAGGCTGGCACTTATCCCGGTGGTCTGGTGGCTGGTTGGCAAACGCCAGGTGGGCGCTCCGTTGAGGCGGGTATTCATGGGTTTTGGTATCCCTACCGCAATATTTTTGCCCTGGTTGATGAGCTGGGAATTCAGCCCTTTACCCCCTTCACTCGGTCGTCTCAATACTCACCAGCTGGGTTAGAAGTCGAGTCTCCCCTGTTTCAAGCAATGCCCTATCTGCCGAGCCCCCTTGGGACGTTTATCTATACCCAGTTCAAACGATTGCCCCTGGTCGATCGGCTCTCAGCCTTACCGCTGCTCTATGCTGTGGTTGATTTCGATAACTCTGACGAAGCCTGGAAACGATACGATGGGGTCACTGCGAGAGAACTCTTCAAGCAGTTTGGCGTCTCGGCCCGGCTTTATAAAGAATCTTTTGAACCGATGTTGTTGGTCGGTCTCTTTGCCCCCGGTGAAACATGTTCTGCGGCGGCGGCTCTGGGGATGCTTTACTACTTCATCCTGGCGCACCAGCCTGATTTTGACGTGCGCTGGTGTCGTGGCACCGTAGGCGAGATGATCTTCCGTCCTTGGGTGGATAAAATCGAGAAGCTAGGTGGCCATGTGCTGGCCAATAAACGAGTCACTGATGTGGCAGTGGATGCAGACGGTCGGGCTACGGCAGTGTGCTGTGGTGATGAAACGTTTGAGGCCGATGCGGTGATTTTCTCCGTGGGAATTACCGGCATGAAAAAGATTGTTGCCAAGAGCCCTACCTTGCGAAGCCGTTCAGAGTTTCGCGATTTGAGTAATCTCGGGGCGGTTGATGTCTTAGCGACGCGGATTTGGTTTGATCAAAAGATCAACGTTCCCCTCCCGTCCAACGCCTGCTTTGGTTTCCATGCCACTACCGGCTGGACTTTCTTTGACCTCAACGCCCTCCATGACGAATATCGCGATGCCCCCGGCAGCGTTATTGAGGTCGATTACTACCATGCCAACCAGTTTCTCTCCCTCAGTGATGAGCAAATTATCCCGCTAGTGCAAGCCAATCTGGCTGGCTGTCTTCCCGCCTTCGGGGATGCCAAAGTGATTGATTACAGTGTCATCCGTCTACCCCAGGCAGTCAGCCATTTTGCCCCTGGCAGCTATCAATATTTGTTACCCGGCACCACCGGTTTCCCAAATGTGTTTATGAGCGGCGACTGGGTGGTGACCCGCCACGGTTCCTGGTCCCAAGAAAAAGCCTATGTCACTGGGCTAGAGGCTGCCAACCAAGTGATCAGCCAGTTTGGCATGGGCAGCCCCGCCACCATCACCCCCATCGTGCCAGACGAACCCCATATTCAGGTGGCCCGCACTGTCAATCGCACCGTGCGCACTCTGGGGCAGCAACTTCTGCCAAAGTTTTGGCTCCCCTGAGATAGGGCAACATTAACCTCCCCCTTCCTGCTCTATCGTCGGTTGATTCGCACCTATGCTAGCACCCTAGAAGTCACTCCTTTTTGAATGCTTAAAGGATTAAAATAGTACTTGTGTTCTATCTTGTCCTATGCTACAACTACATCGAAGTCTCAAATTTGATTGCTATGAACAAAGGTGAACTGCTGGATACGGTTGCTGAAAAGACCGGTGTTTCCAAGAAAGTTGCTGATGCGGTGGTAGCGGCAACGATTGACTCCATCATGGAGGCGGTCTCTGATGGTGATAAGGTGACGCTGATTGGGTTCGGTAGCTTTGAGCCCCGCGATCGCAGACAGCGAGAAGGCCGCAATCCCAAGACGGGTGAGCCCATGATAATTCCCGCCACAACTGTGCCTGCCTTCTCAGCCGGTAAGGCATTTAAAGAGCTGGTTTCTGCATAAAGAGGGCTTTTGCGGCTTTGGCTAGCTGTCAAAGCCGCTGTTGATAGAGGCCCAGTTATGCAAAGAGCCAGTTATCCCATCACACCGCAGCTTTCAAAATGTCTTTGACAGTTAGTTTTAGATGAGGAAAGGTTGGAGAGCTAAGGGGTTGGTTCTCCTCAAACCGCTGTTCCTGATAGGTCTCACCCTTCAAAGACAGGACCAAGACTATGCCTGCGATCGCATCAATAATCCAATACTCTGGAATCTCCCGAGCGGCGTACTCTGCACGCTTATCGCTATAGTCTCGTGCTCTGGACTGTTTGTCCCGTTCACTGTTAGAAGCCACTTCAATAACCAGCGCTGGTGCAGGCATGTCAAACGTAATGAGCGATCGTTTCTTGCCTGATAGCGCTGCTTGACAGGCTTCTGTCAATACAATTAAATCGAGGTAACGAGTTTCATCATTTTTGCCAGGGACTGCGATTTCTGTACCCCGTCTCAGTCGTGAATAAGGCACCACTTGTAGGAATATTGAGATCAGAAACATGGCAATGCTGACGTTTGGATCGCTCTCAGCTCCCATTTCAACTAATACTCCATCCCTAAGCCCATAACGAGTATCCGTTCCATCGTCATAGCTCAGGTACTCCTCAAGGGTCATATGCTTCTGAGTTGAAATAACCACAGGGTTACCTCCACCAATGAGCGAGATTTACTTTAAATGAGTTTGAAACCGGATGCCGGGGGTATTAATTCTTCCCAAACATTAATACATCACATGCATTTCCCAACTTTAGGGTAGCTCAATTCAGCTAATAAACGGAGAGGGAGGGATTCGAACCCTCGATGAACCGAAGCCCATAATAGATTTCGAGTCTACCGCATTCAACCACTCTGCCACCTCTCCAGAGGTTTAACCATCTTACACTGAAGCGGTGGGGAAGTGAGGGGGTGGGGCGGTGGAGCGGTTTTTGGCACGATGGGCAAGCCATAGGCTCACTGTTGCATATACGCCGTAGCTGAGCACAACCTGCCAGGCACTGATTTTGCCCAGTTCTAACCGATGCCCTGGTAGCTGATTAAAAAAATGGACCAAGCCCATCAAGATTTGAATGGGGAGCGCTAGCGGCCATGAGATCGCACTGCCCAAGGGTGGCCATATCAGTGCCCCAAATGCACTTACGAACCCTCCCAGACTAATGACTGTCACCAGTGGTGTCGCCACCATATTGAGCAAAATGCTGTAGGACGGCATCACCCCAAAATGGAAAAGTTGAAGTGGGATTGTCCAAACATAGGCTGCCAAAGGGACAGCGATGGCGGTTGCAACCGTTACTGGCAGCCAATCTAATCGCTTCACCAGAGGGGCCACACTGACCATTAGTCCCAGTGTGGCAAAGACACTCAGTTGAAATCCCACATCCCATATCCATTGTGGGTTATAGACAAGTAGCAGACTAACGGCTAGCAATAAACATCCCAGTGGTTTGGTTTGGCGTTGCAACACTAGGCCAACCAAGGCTCCAAACCCCATGATCCCGGCCCGCATTACGCTGGGCTGTAGCCCTGTGAGGCCAATGTAACCCAGCAGTGCAGTGGTGCCTGCTACCAATTTGATTCGAGGGAGCTGCGATTTCATCACTGTCAGCACTAATCCCAGCACCAGCGATACATGAAATCCAGACGCTGCCATTGTGTGAGCCAGTCCTGCTGCCACAAAACTATCGCGAACTTCATAGGGAACATCTACAGCCTTGCGTCCTAGCGTCATCGCGCTCAGCAAAGCACCCTTAGGGGCTTTGAGCCATCGCCCTTGGGCCTTGACGACTCGCTGACGGAGTTGCCATAGTCCTTGTTGAGAAGAGCTTTCAACTGCAATCGGATCGATATATTTGGCACTCAGTCCAGCAAAGCATCCCTGCTTTGCCAGATATTTCTTAAAGTCAAACTCTCCTGGGGCCTTAGCAGGACTAGGATCATACAGTCTGCCGCTGACCTTGACTAAAGACCCTGGATATAGTCCTTCCACCCGATCTAACGGCGCGGTGACATACAGCTTACCGCTAGCCGTCTGCCGAGAAACATAGCTGGTCTGCTTCGAGCGGTTTTGCACAGAGTCTACCCGCAGCCAAAATTTCCCCTTGCCGCTACGGGTAAGCTGGGGAGAATTTTGCACCTCTCCCACAACACTGTAAATGCCTGCTGGGTTTTGCCCATTCAAGAAATGACTCACATCGTCCGGTGCGGGTTGAGGAATTCGCCAGATGCAATAAGCCGTCCCTAGCATCCCAATGAGCCCAGCTACAAGCCATTGTTGGCGGGTTGGCCCCATTCGCCAATACTGAGGGACTATCAACCCTCCGATAATGCCCAACCCCAAAATCCCATAACCTGTTAGCGGAATGAAGCCGCCGCCCAACGTTAACCCGGTTGAAAAAAGTCCCAATAAATAGCTGCCACAAATCAGCAGTCCCCAAGGTGCCATCGTGATTTTTGTAAATGTACCCCAAGCTTTAGCAAGCCCTGGAATTGCTCAGAAATCACGATTGGGTCAAAAATTTGTAGAAGTCGAGAGTGGTGGGTCGTGGGTTACTTGGTTAGTACGCACTACGACAATAGAACAACTGTATGAGGTGAACCTTCCTACCTTGTACTCTCCACCCTCTACCTTCTACCTGACTAAGCCTGGATGCTTTTATCAAATCGACAAGCCTAAATTCAAGCCCAAAAAGGCATGCACAAACATCAGTGCCACCGCTGCTGTGCCAATGTAAGCATGGACTGACTTGAGTGAATCTTTGCCACCTCCAAACTTGCTCATCGAGATCGCACCGTTTAGGCCCAGTAAACCCAACACGACCGAACCGGTCCAAAAGTGGGGGCTTTCTAACAGCGGTTCACCCTGCATGACCAAAGACAGTAGCCCGCCCGTGTAGCCCATGGCAATAAACGTAGTCATCCACAGCGCCACTTTCTTATGGAGTTTGCGAGTGGTCATCGACTCTTCTGGATCTTCAAAGCCACGAATCTTCCAACCCATGTAGGCGGCGGTGGTTCCCATCGCAAAAATGACTGTGCCCATCATTGCAGGATGCCCCCAATGAATAATCGGTTCTGGCATGTCTAACTGTGCAAACCAATTTGCAATGGGTTGAAGCACCCCTTGCAAATTGGTTGATACCACCTTCAAACTCACAGCCATCAGACTTAAAACCATCAAAATACCCCTAAAGCAACCAATCAATTAGCAACATCTTTAGATATTTCTTATCACGGCTATCCTACGTAGACAATATAGGTGCCGGTGCCTTTTCTGCGGCAGTCTCCTCTGCCGACTTCGCTAATAGCGGGAACCCCAACTTTTCTCGCTGCCCTAAATAAAGCTGTGCTACCTTGCGGGCGAGCCCCCGCACCTCGCGAATATATCGGGTCCGCTCGGTTACTGAGATCACCCCCCGCGCATCTAATAAATTAAATGTGTGTGAGCACTTCAACACGTAGTCATAGGCTGGCAGCACTAAGTCCTTTTCCATGAGCTGCTGTGCTTCTTCTTGATACAGAGTAAATAGCGTGAATAGCAGCTCCGGATTAGACGCACTGAAGTTGTAGGTCGAGCATTCGATCTCTCCCTGCATATGCACATCACCATAGGTAATGTGCTCGTTCCACTGGATTTTTGCGATCGCATCCACCTCTTGAAGATACATCGTCAGACGCTCCAGTCCGTAGGTAATTTCAATCGAGACTGGCTTACAGTCCAGCCCACCACATTGCTGAAAATAAGTAAATTGGGTCACTTCCATTCCATCCAGCCAGACCTCCCAACCTACCCCCCAAGCCCCGACGGCTGCATCTTCCCAGTTATCCTCCACAAACCGAATGTCATGATCCTCCGGTTTGATGCCGAGCGATCGCAGCGACTCTAAATATGAGTCCTGAATATTGTCAGGCGACGGCTTAATCAACACCTGATACTGATAATAGTGTTGATATCGATTGGGGTTTTCCCCATAACGCCCATCTGCCGGGCGACGGCAGGGCTCCACATAGGCTACCGCCCAAGGCTCTGGACCAATCGCCCTCAAAAATGTATGGGGGCTCTTTGTGCCTGCCCCCTTTTCTGTATCGTAGGGTTGCACGATCAAGCAACCCTGGTCTGACCAAAATTTATGCAGCTTAGCAATGACTGACTGAAAATCCACCGGCAGTCCTCTTTGAATATCCAAAAATGCGCTTCTCAATACTAAAACCGTTCCATAACTCCTGGATACCTGCTTTTTGAGAACGCCTCTCGATCTGGCCGTTTCAAAACCGTGTCGGAAAATAGTGATATTGATTTCACCGAGACGTAAATAATGCCTACAACGCTTCAGCTATAAGAGGGAAGACCTACTTTATGGTCAAAGACACAGGGCGCATGAAGTAGAAAAAAAAGGAAAAGCGTAGACTGCTACCCCTGCATGAACGATTGTGAAGCGTTACAAACACTGATGCGTAAGGATTTTAGCCGCAGAAAAAATATTTCTCGAAAAAGCTTGACTCAATTCGAGCTACTTCGCTATATTGGTAAAGCGCTGAAGGGGGGCGGAGTAAAGCCTGCTTTTACTGGAAGCGCCAGAACCTAGACAGTTGAATAGTTTGAAAGGTTAAACGAATATAGACCTCGTTAATTAGCTTAAATTGTCAGTAGCTTAAC
>JBCDDJ010000248.1:0-9487 GCA_039180385.1 Cyanobacteria bacterium P01_G01_bin.38
AGTATTAGCCACCTCAGGCTGCTCAATCCCATCGGTTTGGGCCTGGGCAGCTAAACGGGGTGCGTTGACAAAGGCCAGCGACAGGCTCATTGACAACACACCCCCCAAGATACATAGACAGAAATACCGTAAACCCCAAATCCGACGCACAGCGGAACCCTTAAATCAGCACTTGCCGTATAGGCTGCATTTAACGTAATTGATCCCTGTCAAGCTAGCCAGATATTTCAAGAAATTTGCAGGTTGAGAGATGACAAAAAAGCCCATCTCTAGGTTTCAAGAGATAGGCTCAACATGGATTGAGAGGATCCATAGCTAAAATTGACGAAGCAATTGTGTTTTACCCGATCGAAGAAAGTGCCATTTCATCGCTTCATCAGCTCTCTGACGTGGGGGCAAAAAGAAGCCTGCTGGGCAAGACGACCACAGTTTGTCAAAGTAGGCTGTCTGAGGGTGGGTTCATAATTTGGGCAGCCAATTGCAGCTTCGGTCAGGGCAGCCGTCGGGCTCACCGTACACTTCAGTCGATAGTCTCCGGTAAAATAAGCACACTGGCTACAGGGAATATCGTGGAGCTGTCTGACATAGCGAGTACCCTGCTGGAGCACGTTCAAGCAGCACCACACGCATAGCAGTAGAGCCCCTAAGATATCCGCGGTGCTGCCCATCGAGATCAGGGAATGAACGGTCAGGGCGTGAAAGGTCAGGGCAAGCAGAGTCATGAGAAAGCACCTTATAAACTCATCTCTTGCTTGACCTGGGCTGCCCAAGCTTGAATTCGCGCCTCTGTTTTGTCAGACTCGTTGTCTTCATCTAAAGCAAGTCCGCAAAACCTGCCATTGCAAACTGCCAGAGACTCGTTGTAGTCATAGTCATCAGTAGGCCAATAGCCGACTGTCTTACCCCCCAGGCTCGAAATTTTTTCTTCTAGGATGCCGATGGCATCCATAAAGTTGTCGGCATACCCAACCTGGTCACCTGTGCCAAAATAGGCGACGGTCTTGCCGCTAAAGTCAATAGCATCCAGGTCTTCAATAACACCGGCCCAATCATCCTGAAGTTCACCAATATTCCAGGTTGGGCTACCGATAATGAGACAGTCATAGCTGGCCAGGGCGCTCGGCTCAACATCTGAAATCTCTTGGAGATCGACCACCGCATCGCCCCCTAATGCAGCCTGGATCTGTTCTGCTGCATCCGCAGTTTTGCCGGTGGTTGATCCATAAAATAAACCTACTTTTGCCATAGCTCTCCTTTTGTTGGTTGTTGCGTGTTATTTGTTGTTACTGGCTACTTGCTGGGGGGTGCCAGGCACCTGCTCGCGAGCTATCTGCAGCAGGTTGTCTGCGGCTGGCGATAGGTCAATCATCAGACCAGTTATCCAGAAGCTTTTACTTGGGAATTAATATCAACTAGATCGACTATACACTATATTTTATAATTGACAATCATTCTTTTTAGTAAAGATTGAGAACAAGGCGGTGCCGATCGATCTGAATTCTGCTTTCTTGAGGGGAAAGCCTTGAACCTGAATAAGCTATAGGGTAGGTTGAGTAGGCAGCTGCCCTCTTTGAACAGCCATATAGAGAACAGCTGACGGTTAAGCTGACTGTGATTTAGCCTTCCTTTATTGATTTTAATTCTCGATAGTACTGTGTAGTGTTAACCTTGTTAAAATACCCACGGTAAGGGGGCAATATTCATGATCAAGGCCTTTGTAATACCAGGACTGCAAACTTCGACGGCTAGAGCTGGCAGATTCCCCAAGGCGAGTAGGCAGTTTTCAAAATCTGGTGGAGCAATTCCCCTTGTTGAAACTGAGTAATCATGGTTTAAGCGGGACTTTTGCGCTCTGATGACATCTTCTTTAAAGGCGCTAGCTTGGCCTGATTGCGATCGCAGACTAACGCTTTTTCTTTGGAACGTCCGCATCGATAGCCCGCCCCAGCAGCCCTCTTGCGAGAAAGGAGAGCTTTCGAATTGAGCGGGCTTTTCTCGCTCTAGCTAAAAAAACCTGGAGCTTACTTAAAAGATCCAGGCTATTGAGAGGAGAATCATCACTCAAAAAATGTCCTTGCAAGAAAAAGAAGGCCAGAAAGAAATGGGTATTCGCTAACCAACACCGGGCCGTGTGAATCCCCAGGGGCAACTCGACCGGATAGGCCAGGGTGTTGACCGAACAAAAATACGCCGCCACAAACTCGGCCAGGGCAACCCCACCCAGCGAATAGGAGAGAATCGCTTCACCAGAGAACGTCAGCACTTTCTTGGCCCATCCCAGCGGGGGAACAAGAATACGCCAAAATCTGCCGAGAATCAGCAAGGTACCCACATAGGCATGGCCGCCCACGAGATCTTCCAGATTGTCAACCGTCGCAAAATGAGTCTGATAGCCATAAATCGTAGCTGGATTCAGGGTCGGCGCGCTCACCAGTCGAACTTCGCCAATCACTGCATCGTATAGGCCACCCCAGTGGGTGGCTTTCATGACCAGTAACAGTGCGCCAATCCCTAAAAACAGCAGATGGTGGCCCAAAATTAGGCCCAATTGCTTAGGGTCATCCCAATCAAATAACAGCGTGAATTAACAACGTCAATTAACAAAGATGGCGTTAAGAGATCACGGCTACGCGACGGGCAGTTGGTATGGGATAACGAATTGCTAACGTTTGAGTCTCAATACTGCTCCTCTCCATAAATGCGGTAACCTCTGGTGCATTCTCTGGATTCATAACGGCGGTGAATCGCTGCACCATGGAACCGACTGAGCATACAGTTATTAGATGCACCAGCTCTATGGGCTCAAAGGAGTCAATCACCGGTTGAACAAATCGACGAGGGGTTGTCAGCGGCTGCTGCGCACTCAGCCAGGCCAGTTGCAGGGCTGCTTGTTCCCGTTCACTGAAGAGAGCTTTCTCCTCAGCACGTCCGGTTGCAACTGCAAAGCAAAACTTGATGCGTTTAAGCGTCGCTGCTGAGTCTCGACTGGTGTGATGGGCCATAAAAGCCTCATCGGCGGCAAGGTTGTCATGGCCCTGTGCAACTGCTGATACCAGCATCAACAAGTGCTTCAGTTCAGCAGAAAAAAGCGTATGAGATCGCTCGCCTACGATTTCTCCATACAAGTAAGCATGTTGCTTACGCATCGCTGTCGGAAACGCCCCGAACCAGGCAGGCATCATACCAAATTCGCGCTGCGCATAAGCATTCAAGTCACCTACCTCGCTCTCATACTTCGCCGTTAGCTCGGAAATAGAAGGGCCATTCTCAGGAATGTCGTAGTCGAGGTTAGCAGGATTGGCCTCACTCGAGCCATGCCGACCAGCCTCTATGCCGACCTCTTGTCCCTTCTGCATCAAGTCGCCTTCAACCTCAACGCCGGTGAGGTCGTTAAAGACATTCAGGAAACCTAGCGACGACGCCATTAGACTAGCGCCCATGATGTTTTGATCGGCATTTTGGTTGGGACCGCGACCCTGCGGAGCTAGTTCGTGAATGCGAGCTAGAAGATCGGGTGTAACTCGATTAGTGGTTGCGGCGGCAGCCAAATCTGCTAGCGCCACCTCAAACGGGCCGATCAAGCCATTAAAGTTGCCTTCCCGAGCTGCTTTAAGCTGCCTCATCACACCGACAGATTTTTCATCACCGGTCGCTGCATGTACCTGGCAATAGTTACAGCCGTGAGCGTTAGACGTCGCAAAAGCACAGGCATACATCATCGCTTCGCCTAAGATTTCCTTCGCCATTGTCACCGCTGGTATGTTTTGGCAATACATAAACAGCTTGTATGCCTCTGGCCATGGGTGCAGATACTCAAAGCAGTTCGGCCAAAATCCAAAAAGCTGTTGGTAAAAACGTAGCGCCGGCCAAGATTCAGGATCTTCATCACGAGAGCCATCGCTGCCTGGAATGTGCTCACGCAACAGAACGTCTTCAGCGTCACGGGTCAATTCGGCATCAGAAATTTCACTCAGCTGTAGATCGCTGCCTGCTGTCGTCCGTGCCAGTTCGAGCAAGTGTCCTGCCTGCTGAAGTGCTTCTAGATCTTCGGCCCCGTTAATGTGATAGTCACCGAAAAAGATTTGAGGCACGGTTGCGACGCCCGAGGCATATATACTGCCATCGGCATCGCGTTGACTTGCTTTTACATCATGTTGTACATAGGGCAACCCAGCTTCAGTCAACGTCGCTTTCGCCCGTTCGCAATAGGGGCATCCTGGCTTTGTAAAAATGTGAATTGTTGCATAGTTAATCATGATTTTGAGTTCTCCAATGGTGTCTTTAACGTTGTGTTCCAGGACTTACACAGTTGAAACCGGCTTCGGCCCCTTAATCCCCGATGGGGAAGCCGGTTGCAACACCTCCCAGAATTGGGAGATGCAAAGGGGCCGATACGTAAGTCCTATCCATCACTAAGAAAGATCAAGTGCTGTTTTGATGTTTCCCAGGACTGCTGTTTCCTCTGAGGAAATTTTCCCTTTATCTAAGGGGCTACCCCCCGCAGCACGAGCAACGCGATCGCAACAGTAATAAACCAATTCTTTATAGTCACGCACCGCTTCCGGCGTTGCTTTTGCAGTCAAGATTGCGATCGCTTGATCAAGCTTAGCAATGGCTTTTCCTAGCACTTCATCCAGTGAGTTACAGCCGTTACTAGCCCTCTTGAGAAACAGATCGCGCTTGCGATGATGCCCAAACAAGGCGTGAATGATGGGATTGCTAGGATATTTGCTGGTTGCACCTGCCAGTGTTTGCCTCAGGGCAATAGATTCCAATTGATCCGAGATAAATCCTACTTCAGCCCTAGACACGGCAGTCGCGCTCAGGGTAAGAGCGGTGCCTAGAGTGATGAGTTCCTCGACCTCGTAACCCGCTGTGTAGTCGATGTCATGATACGCACCCGCATGGGCTTTAAAAATATCATCTTTGATCCAGCTCAGCGTTGTTCTTACGTTGTGAGCAGGTGTAGGCATTAGGCTTAAGTACATCATCTGACGAATGGCCTGTCCTGCGGTCCCGACAATCTCATAACGATCAAACACATTAGCAACCGCCGTCCCTATGCCCAGCTTCATCATCGTTCCTCTCAGACTGACATTAGAAGAGGGCAAAAAGACTTTTTGCTTCGCTTTTGCCATTAAAGACTGGGCGATCGCACCGCCTTGCTGATAGGCTACCTGTGCGGTTGCCGGTAGAGGCTCAGCCTGACCCTCTTCAGACACGACGACAGCGCAGTCTCCGGCTGCAAATACCTCCGGATAGGCTAGGAGCTGGAGCGTTGGCTTAACCAAAAGATGGCCTCGTTTTGTCCGCTGACTCTCTGGTATAGGCAGCGCTTGAATCAGCGGATGAACTTTTGTCCCAGCAGTCCAAACAATAGTATTTGCGACTAAGCGTTCAGGGTTACCATCCCGTCTAAATTCCACTGCATCTGGATGCACCGCAGTCACCGAAGCGTCTAATATTAGCTCCGGTTGAACGAGCCGATCTTCCATGGCCGCCATAGTCGTATCTCGAAGAAGACTATTTGCATCGCCTTTGAGAATATCACTACGGTTTAGCAACACAATTCGTATGTCTTGCGGATTCTTAGTTTTACAGGTGATTTCACTATCTGTTTCACTGACGACTGTTTTATACCACTGAGGCAGTAAGTCGCCTAGCGTTAAGGCCAGCTCCACTCCGACTGGGCCACCTCCAACAATGGCAACGGTCAGCAGCGATCGCCTAGCCTCTGGCGATCGCTGCTGTGCTGCTTCTCGACATCGTGCCATGAGATGTTGTTTTAGGGCGTCGGCATCAGCTTTGCTTTGAAAGGTAAAGGCATGTTTCGCTGCACCCTCAACAAAAAATGCCGGGACACTGCCGGGTGCTATCACCAAATTGCCATATTCTTCAGCGCTACCGTCAGCAAAATAGACCCGACGAGAGTCTAAATCAATTGAGGCAACCGTATCTTTGATAAAAGAAATGGCACGATCCTGAAGCAGTCCGACGTAGACAGGATTGATTTGATAGGATTGCATCTCACCGCTCATGTAGTCATACAACAGTGGCTTGAAACAAAAGCGATCGTTTCGATCAATGAGAATAATCGGGTGTGGATAGCCCTGATTGGTGAGGTGCAAGGCTGTAAATAGACCTGCAAAACCTGCGCCAATAATGATAGTTGAAGCCTTTGATGAAGTCATAGTTTTTGTTAGATAAAACGAGTTGAGCAGCTGCACTATCGCTAATTCGCCCTTGCAGCAAACAGCGTCTCAATGGCGTCATGTTGAAACTTACGAGTAATCTGGTCGCTAATCTCTATCTGGCGAGAGATGACTCGTTCTGGAAATTGTTCGAGGAATGATGTCGCCTGCGGCTCGAATAAGTCATTCGATCGATTTATTTTACTTTGTTCTTATCAGCTTGTCAAAGCTAATAGTTGTTATGAACAGATCGAGATTGTCAAAAGAGATGTAGCATCGTAAACCTTTTTATTCATAGAAAATCTGGAGTAGCTGCATAGTCTCAATTCTTTAGCTCCTCTCTCATGTCTTATATTGTTGCTGGCAAAAATCTAACTATCAGGGAATAGGCTGTAGGGGAGAGCGCCAGAGAAAATATCAAATCTGTACGGTTCGTCAACAAACTGGCTCAAATAGGATTGATTTAGATAGGCCTCTGCTGTGGCTTGCTGCTGTAAATGGCGTTCAAAGAAGGCTAGCGACAGAGTAGCCATTTGCTGATGGATTGTTTCTGACGACGGCCCAATCAGAAAGTCAGGCACTGGTAGTGCGCCATCGGCTCCGCGTTCGAGAAGTGAAAAGTGGGTCGCATTCTCAATGAGGACAAGATAGCGGTTGCGGCTCTGTAACCAGTCGTAGGGCTCAATCTGCTCGGGTAGCGCAGGAACAAAATAGTCGTCTAAACTGCTCACCAGCATGACTGGGACGTCTATAGCACCTAGCCCAGCTTCGCCAAAAACTTTGCTGGTAAAGGGGTTCAACGCAATTACGGCCTCGACTCGTTCATCCTGCACCTCAAAAGAGGCATCAGAGGGAATCTCGGCAAAGCGGCACTGAATCAGCATAGACAGATTTAGACTTGGTCGCTGTGCTACCGTATTACCTTGACAGGTTTCGGTAATCTGTGTTGCGTTCACGTCAGCACCCGCTACAGCCAGCGCCGTATATCCCCCCAGGGAATGGCCTAAAACACCGACAGATTCCAGGTTGAGCTTTTGCAGGTCAGGATTTCGCTGAGCCTGTTGAGTCAGGGTGTCAAGCGCCGCTGTGATATCGCGAGGGCGATTAAGCAGCGTCATTGCACTGGGCGGTCCTGCCAAACCACTAAAAAACTGAGAAAATCGCTGAGGCGTTGTTTCAGGATGTTCCAGTAGTATCACGGCATAACCGTGAGAAGCTAAATGCTCGGCTAGGTACGCGAGTGACCAGACACTAGCCGCTACTCCGTGAGAAATGACGATGACAGGAATAGACTGAGTCGCCGCAGGCGTGGATGTGGGCCGAAAGAGATAGAACTGGGATGTGTCTTGTCGTTCTGAGACCCAAAAAGTCAAGGTCTCTATTTGCCACTTGTGTGGGCCTAGCTGCTGGGAGACGGCTAACAAATCATTCATTGGTCGTGGAGACTGGGGCATGGTCTGTTCGCGGAGGGTTGCTAGCACTTCATCGCGCAGAGTAAACAGCTGTTGATTTTCTTCAAAGACCGCCACTGCCAGCGGAAGGTTGATCTGAATTGTCTCTTGAGGAAAATGACGAACCACATCTAGTACGGTCAGACGACCGTCTTCTGCTGCAAACAGCAGCGCTGCCCGCAGCGCATAAAAGCCATTGAGAAAACTATCGGTTTGGAAAATTTCGCCCGCGCGCCGGAGTAACTGCTCTCCAAGGGTGCTATAGGTCAGCTGAGACATCATCACAGCAGGGATATCGAATTCCAAGTTTAACAAGACCTGAAGTTCGGCAATTTGTTCATCACTCATGTGGCGGGATAGAACTGACAGACTACCCGTCAGCTCGCCAGTATCTGCCAGGTTTTGCAGATCGTCAACTGCTAGCGTTGGTTCAAAGGGACCGTAAAAAAACTGGATGCGTTCAGCGCTGTAGGCAGGTAAGGCAGCGATAGTAGCGGTAAAAAGACCCGTGAGTAGAAGGCGACTCATCCGCCATATAGGGGGCTGTTTTAGGTTGAATATCATGAGATTTTTCCAAGAAGTCTAGTGAGAATATCCTTGTATCCCACTCAGGCAAAGACTGATATAGGCCAGATATCATAAACGCTCATTCAGGTCTCCTCCGAAGTTAGGTTCTCAGGGTGCAGGTTAGTCATGTGCTGGCTAATACGCCGCTTTAGATGCCAGCAACGCTCTATTAGCCAGACGGGGTCTTCTTCGAGAACATTGCGATCGCAAAAGCCTTCATGGTTATCGATAAACTCCTGGTAGTCTATCTGCCAGCACTGTTCCAAAAACGAATTTTCTAAGCAGTTGCCTAGATACACAACTTTGTAGTGCTGCCAGTATTGAAACGGATCTAGCATGGCGGGACGAGCTTGATCCCACAGGGGCTGATTGAGATATTGCCAAATGGGGAAATACATGGGTTCTTCCTTAATGGGGTACATCGTAACTACGTAGAATGTAAGGTTTTGGACGATTGCTTTGAAGTGGACGATTTATGAGCGTGATTATGTTTATTCATCATCAAATAAACCGCAGGTGTAAAATACAGGGCGAGAAAGGGCGAGCCGCCAATGCCGCCTGCGATCGCAACTGACAAAGGATTCCAAAAAGGGTCTCCTGAAATTAACAGCGGTGCAAAGCCGACCATCGTAGTAATCGTTGTCGTCACAACGTGACGGGTCGAGCGCATAACGACCTCTTGCATAGCTTTACGATTGCCCTGACTGGCTAGCTTATCCTCGTTCACCGCAGACAGCACGATAATACTGCCGTTGATAGCGATCCCAATCAAGCCCATTGCACCGACGATAGCCATGAAACCAAGCAAAGACCCAAACGCCCAGAGCGAAAACAACGCCATCCCAACAGAGCCAACCCCTACCATCGCAACAATAGCCGCCGAACGAAAGCTCTGCAATGAGAGGACTAACGCTGTTGCCATCGCAATGAGTAATAGTCCAAGCGGGTCCAGTAAGTCACCAGTGGCATCGTTACTCTCTGCCTGTTCACCCCCAATTTCAGTGTAGTAACCGGGCGGTAGTTCGAACCCTTGCGTTTCCATCGCGGCTTGAAAATCTGCAAGTACCTTGGAGGGTAGAACGCCTGCTGAGATGAATCCCTGCACGGTGTTAACCCGCTGTTCATTACGATGCGCAATCTGAGAAAGCTGAGGTACAACTTTGAATTCTCCAAGCGCAGAAACCGTTCGGAAATCATTGTTTCTATCTTGACCCGCCTGTTGAGGCTGTAAATTGAGTGCTTCAATTTGAGAGAGGTCACCGCGATCGCCATCTCCAA
>JBCDDJ010000249.1:0-9460 GCA_039180385.1 Cyanobacteria bacterium P01_G01_bin.38
CATCAGCGCACGCCGTTGATTATCGGTAGCCGCGAGAATGTCGCTTTGGTTGAGTCGTTTATCCAAGAGCGAGAACGGGAACAGGCAACTGCGACCGCGGCGGTGTCTTGATCGTGGTCAGCGATGTCCACCGCATCACCTCAAACCCGGCAGCTGAGGGCAGTATTCTCGACAAGATCAGCGCCTGCTATGGTGATGAAAGTTGAGCAGCTGCCAGTCAGGTAGCGATTAGGAGTTAAGAGTTGAAGGTTAAAGATTAAAAGTTGGTGGCTCTTCTCTTTTAACTTTTCATTTTTAACCTTTAACTCATCCATTACCCATTACCCATTACCCACCACCTACTACCCAATCCTCCCATGATCTCCCTCCTCGAAAATCCGCTCCGCGCGGGACTCCAGCAAGACCGCATTCCAGAGCCCCAAATTCTGGTGATTTTTGGGGCGTCCGGCGATCTGACCCAGCGTAAGCTGGTGCCATCGCTCTACAAAATGCGGCTAGAGCGTAGACTTCCCCCAGAGCTAACCATTGTCGGCGTTGCCCGCCGTGATTGGAGCCATGAGTTTTTTCGAGATCATATGCGCGAGGGCATCGAAGAATTTGGCGGTGGCCTCAACAACCCAATGGTGTGGGACAGCTTTTCCAAAGGACTGTTTTACTGCTCTGGCAATATTGATAACCCCGAGAGCTACCAAAAGCTCAAAGCCTTTTTGGGCGAGCTAGACGAAAAGCGCGGCACCCGCGGCAATCGGGTTTTTTACCTCTCAGTAGCCCCCCGCTTTTTTGCCGAAGCGGCTCAGCAGCTGGGCAACGCTGGCATGCTCGCCAACCCAGACAAGCAGCGGCTGATCATTGAAAAACCTTTTGGCCGTGACTTGGCCTCAGCCCAGGTACTCAACCGCAAAGTCAAAGAAGTTGCCAAAGAGAAGCAGATCTATCGAATTGATCACTACCTGGGCAAAGAAACCGTCCAAAACCTGATGGTGTTTCGCTTTGCCAACGCCATCTTTGAACCCCTTTGGAATCGCCAATTTGTCGATCATGTCCAAATTACAGTGGCTGAAACTGTCGGCCTTGAAGGCCGATCAGGCTATTACGAAACCGCTGGGGCCATGCGAGACATGCTGCAAAATCACCTGATGCAGCTATTTTGTCTGACCGCCATGGAGCCCCCCAACTCCCTGGAGGCCAACAGCATTCGTAATGAAAAGGTCAAAGTCCTCCAGGCCACCCAGTTAGCCGATCCCAACGATATCGAACGCTGTGCCGTGCGTGGCCAATATTCAGCCGGTTGGATGAAAGGCAAACAGGTCCCTGGCTATCGCCAGGAAGAGGGCGTCGGTGAAGACTCCACCAACCATACCTTTGCGGCTATCGAGCTGCAAGTCAACAACTGGCGGTGGCAGGGCGTCCCCTTCTACCTGCGCACCGGCAAGCGCATGCCTAAAAAGGTGAGCGATATTTCCGTGCATTTCAAATCGGTGCCCCACCTGATGTTCCAATCGGCGTCGAAGCAAATGAGCCCCAATATCCTGGCAATGCGGATTCAGCCCGATGAAGGCATCTCCATGCGGTTTGAGGTCAAAACCCCCGGCACCTCCCTGCGGACCCGATCTGTTAACATGGATTTTCGCTATGATGCTGCCTTTGGCAAGGCCACCACAGATGCCTACGCGCGCCTGTTGGTAGACGCCATGCTCGGGGATCAAACCCTCTACACTCGGGGCGACGAAGTCGAGGAAAGCTGGCGCATTTTCTCCCCCCTGCTAGAAGCCTGGGACGCCCCGGCCGATCCTAAACAGATTCCCCTCTACGAAGCCGGCACCTGGGAACCCGTCGAAGCCGAGTTTCTGCTCAACCGAGTTGGCCGCCGCTGGCGAAGACTCTGATCCCTCCATCCACTACCCTCCACCTACTACTCTCACCGACTCCTATGGCTACCCCCCTCGTTGCACTCCAAAAACCCAAAGATATCTCCCTTGATGACATCGAAGCTGAGCTCAGGGACATCTGGCGAGCCCAAAACGATGGCAGCACAGCGTCAGTCGCGACCCGAGCAACGACGTTTAGCGTGGTGATCTACGAACCCGAGGAAATCCAGCAGCTGCTGGCGGGGCTGAGTTTTTATAAAGGCATTATTGACGGTCACCACGGCAGTGAGACCAGGGCTGCGATCGCGCTCGCACAGCGAGCCTACGATATCCGTGAAACCGGGCGGGTAGATCAAACTACCCTACATCGACTGCGAGCAGAATATCAGGCGCTAACACCCGCGCAGCGAAAGGTGTCAAACCCAGACATTCGTGGGTTCAACCTCAGTGAAGCGCTGGCGTCACAAAACCCCTGCCGGGTGATTACCCTCTGCCCTACCTTTGATGGCAGCGAAGAAGGGGTCACGGTTCAAGTGTCAGCCTACTGCCCAGTGCAAAAGGGGCACAGCAGCAATCTGGTGTGCTGTGAATACATTACGCTGCGCGGCTCCAAGCAGGATCTCGAGCGAGTAGGGGATTTGGTCAGTTCTCTAGTGATTGCAGATCTGCCCAAATTTGTCTGGTGGAAGGCAACACCTAACCCAGAACAGCAGCTGTTTCAAGCCATGTCAAAAATCAGCAGCTGCATCATTTTAGATTCCAGCTACTACGGCGATCCAGAATCCGAGCTGCTCAAGATTCAGGCGCTGGTTGAGGGGGGACTCAAGATTGCCGACCTCAACTGGTATCGGCTGGCCCCCTGGCAAGAGCTGAGTGCCGCGGCCTTTGACCCCCCAGAGCGCCGCATGGCGCTGCTGGAGCTTGACCGCATGGAAGTCGACTACGAAAAAGGTAATCCGGCCCAGGCGCTGCTCTATCTCGGTTGGCTGGCCAGCCGCCTGGAGTGGTCCCCCCAAGCCTACGCCAATGAAGGAGGTGATTACGATTTGCGTCGCGTTCATTTTGAGGGCAGCGATGGGCGAGAGGTTGAAACCGAGCTGGCGGCGGTGCCCGTGGCAGACTCGGGGGAAGTCTTGGGCGATATCACCGGACTGCGGCTATCGTCTACCAATGTCGATGCAAACTGCTGCGCGATTCTCTGCTCTGAAACCGCAGGCTGTATGCGCATGGAGTCGGGCGGCGGGGCTCAAAATTGCTACATCCAGGAAGTAACGGCCATTTCTGATCAGCGCTCAGATCTCTTGCTCGAGCAGCAGTTACAGCGCTGGGGCGAAGACGTTTTGTTTGAAGAAAGCCTGGCGGTAACGGCTAAGATCTTACAGCTGTTAAAGCAAACTTAGGGAAGCGATTAGAAACGACTGCTTTAGAAACTAACGCGATGTGCGACTTTAGAGTGGACATCTCCCTTGTCGAGGGGGATTGAGGGGGATTTATCAGTTGCTTTAGCGATTGAGGCTTCCCCAACCCCGGAGGGCTAGACAAGTTGCACATGCCGTAACTAGCCGTGAGTGATTGAAGGCTCCTCTACTCAAAAAAAGCCCAGCCAGTTACCGATAGATTCGCTAGGGTAACTCACTGGGAGGTTTGTTGCGTTGGAGCTAGGCCTTAGCCAGATAGTCAGCGCTCAGGGCTTGCATTGGCTAAGAAGATATTTAGTTGTTTGAGAATGTTTTATTCAGTTTTCGATGTTGGGTTGAGTCAATAGTTTGACAGGTAACCTTCTAAGATGCTGAACTGCTCAGCGTTTAGGCTGTAGTACATCCAGCGGCCCTGTTGACGGGCTTTAACCAAGCCTGCTTCTTTAAGTGTTTTAAGATGAAAAGAAAGCTTGGATTGGGCGATGCTCAAGCGCTCGCACATATCACCGACACAAAACTCTCCTTCGCGTAACAGCTCGAGAACTTGAATTCGGATCGGCTCAGACAGGGCATGAAACCCTGAAAATACATGGTCTTGACTACGTGAATTAGGCATCACTTATATCTCTTCTTGAAACTGAAACCCCCATTCCAACGCTGAGGGAGAAAGCTCTCATCAACAACGTTGAATATTCACAAGCTTAGTCAGTTGATAATCCCTTAGCCATCCGAGCAAACACGGTGAAATCATTCTATATCAACTGTTTCTAGCTGCTGCAACAACCGCGATCGCAACCAGTGCTGCTGTGGTTGCCCGTAAAACCGCGGACCCTAGGGAGACTAATGTATGACCCTGGGTTTGGGCTTCCGCGATTTCCTCAGGGGTCCATCCCCCCTCTGGCCCGACGGCGACACTCACCGGGAGAGTCGGGCGAGTCGCCAACAATCCTTGTATATCAGCCAATAACAGCGGCGCATCCCCACGTGCCACACAAAAAAATGAGGCCTTGTCTGTATTTCCCACGAGAGGGGTATTACCCCGCACCCAGGTTTCAAAAGAAAGAGGGGCCTGGATGGTGGGCACCCACAGACGCTCAGACTGCTCCGAAGCCTCTTGGGCAATGCGCTGCCAGCGCTTGAGCTTATTGTCACTGGGTCGCAGTAAGGTACGCTGGCTGAGCAGGGGCTGGATGTGGGTCACGCCGATTTCAGTGACCTGACGCACGACATCATCAAACCCTGCCTTAGGCAGGGCAGCTACCAGGGTCAAGCCTAAGCCTTTAGGCGCATCGGTTTGGGTTATGGTCTCAACCAGGATGGCCTGGTCATCCACAGCTGTTAGCTCGGCTAGCCACTGGTGACCTTCGCCATCTTGGGCAATAAACGTATCCTTGGGCTGGAGGCGCAAAACCCGTCTCAGGTAATGAACCTGATCGCCGCTCAGCACCAACGCGGGGGGGTGAATTTGGTTAGGGTGGACGGTGACGCGCTGGCGCGGCGGCATCTAGCGTCCCCAACGCACAACATCAACTCTGACATTGGCTAGCCCATCGTCACGCACGCCTAAGTCAATGGCAGCTTGCTCAGAGACATCTAAGCGCCCCCCAGAACGATCATTGATGCGGACGGTGACGCTAGCCCCGGTACTGGGATTTGTGAGCTCTAAAAGCGTCCCAAACGGCATGGTCGGGTGAGCGGCTGTGTGGCTCCAACGGTCAAACCGCTCACCGTTGGCGGTATAGCTGCCCTCAAACCCGGGGCCGTACCAACTGATGCGAGTCATCTCTGCTAAGGCGGGCTGTGCAAATAGCGGACTCAGGGCCAACCCGCCAAGAATGCACAGGCATTTTAGGAAAGTCATAACTCCGTTTGCTGTTAAGCAAAATGAACAAAATCTTGCTGAGAGTCTACCGGACGCAGCCCCCAAAATGCAAGGTAAAAATCACTGCATCGAGGTTAACGGATACTGACAAACCCTGCCTGCTCAATCAGCGCCTGCCCTTCAGCGGTCAATAAAATATCGCTATAGGCTTGGCCAGCTGCCTCATCCACCGAGGCATCTTTTTTGACAATCACAAACAGTCGCCGGGTCAGTGGATAAGTCCCTTCTCGAAAGGCCTGCTTATTTAGCTGGTTGCGCTGCTCGGGGCAGTTTTCTAGCGCTGCAAACGGGGGCTGGTAGGGTGCGATCAAGGGGGTATCTTGATCCGTTGCCAGGGGGACTGTCTTAACCAGGCATTGAGGCACGACCTCAGGGGCTGAGGCGTAGTAGATGCTGCCAGGGCTGGTGGCTACCTCACGCAGCCCCTGAGTAGTGGTTTCGACAATGTCGACCCGGCTGTCAAAAGCAGTACCATCAAGGACGTTTTCGCTGAAAAATTCTGGGGTACCCCCAGCGGCGGCAGAGCGCGACAAGGGGCGAATGGTCAAGTCAGGCCCGTCTACCTCAGCCCAGTTAGTGATCCGCCCCAGATAGATATCGCGGAGCTGTTCAAGGGTCAATCCTGCTAGTTCGAGTTCGGGGTTGACTGCGATCGCAATGCCGTCAATGGCAATAGGAATCTGATCCAGGCTAAACCCGCGCTGCTGAGCGGCTTCGTGTTCTGTAAGCTTGATCGGGCGAGAAGACTCCGAAAATGAGAGTTGCCCCTCTAACAGCATATCGATGCCAGTGCCAGAGCCGGGAGATTTGCCCGCCGGATTAGCATAGCGGAGCTTAAATCCAGGAAAAGTTTCCTGGATGGCGGGTTCAAGAATGTTGCGAATAGGCAACATCGTCGTGCTGCCCCCGTAATTATAAAGCCCATCCGGGACTGACTCGATGGGCTTAAGGGAGATTACTGGCTCTGCCAGCGCCGCTGGTGCAGCCGATGCGGTGGCCTCGATCTTGGCCGAGGTGGGGCTGCTACTGGGGACATCTACCCGCGTCGCCCACCACCACAGTAGGCTAAAGGTGCCTCCAATTAAGGCCATTGCCCCAAGTCCGATCACTAATGGAAAGACGTTGTTTTTGAGATTTTTCTTGAGATTTTTCATGGGTTTGATTGCGGGAACAGCCCATCAAAGGAACGAATGCTCAGTCAAAGGTGCTCACATAGAAGGGTGCTCACATAGAAGCCTCTGTCAAAAGCACAGGCAGCACAACGTAACTTTCTACACACATCACTATCATTTATGCATGTACAGGGGTAATCAAGCCAATCGCGGAAGAAAACGCAGGAATTTACACAATCACAACGTATTTTTCGGACAAAAGGTCGGAATTTTTGTTGTTTAAACTACATTTTGGATGGGGAGGTCACGTCGCAGCCTGCTCCTCCTTATTCCCCTAAATAATCTTGCAATGCCTTGACTGACAATGCCTGGGTTTGCAGCGATCGGATCGCCTCAGTGGTGGCTCGCCCGCCCGCCAGGGTGGTGATAGTGGGGATTTTGTAATCGAGGGCGGTGCGGCGGATGCTGCGGTCGTCCACCTGGGCTGCTTCTCCCATGGGGGTATTGATAATCAACTGAATTTCGCGATTTTTGATCACGTCAAGCACGTGGGGGCGACCTTCATGGACCTTAGCCACCAGCGCTACGGAGAGTCCGTGGGCTTGCAAAACCTGACGGGTGCCTGCGGTCGCGATCAGATTAAACCCCAGCTCAACCAGGGCTTGGGCAATCGGGACCACGGCTGCTTTTTCGCGGTCGTTCATCGAGATAAACACGGTCCCCTCCAGGGGTAAGGCCTGACTGGCAGCCAACTCAGCTTTAGCAAAGGCCCGACCAAAATCAACGTCGATACCCATCACTTCTCCTGTGGAGCGCATCTCAGGCCCGAGCAGGGTGTCGGTGCCTGGAAACTTACTAAAGGGCAGCACGGCCTCTTTAACTGAGATGTAATCGGGGATCACCTCGGCGGTGACCCCCAGTTCTTCGAGGGTTTTGCCTGACATGGCCCGTACTGCAACCTTAGCTAAGGGAACGCCCGTCGCTTTAGAGACAAAGGGCACGGTTCGAGAGGCGCGGGGGTTGGCTTCTAATATGAATACCTCTTCGCCCTGGACGGCATATTGGATATTCATCAGCCCGATGACCTGGAGCTCCTGGGCGAGTTTGAAGGTCCAGTCGCGGATGGTGCTCAAGGCTGCCTCGGACAGGCTCATGGTGGGGATCGAACAGGCTGAATCACCGGAGTGAATCCCGGCTTGCTCAATGTGCTCCATGATGCCGCCAATCACTGCATTCCCGGCGAGGTCGCAGACCGCATCGACATCGACTTCCACCGCATTCTCCAGGAACTTATCAATCAGAATAGGGTGATCGGGCTCTACCTGGACTGCGGTGGTCATGTAGCGCTCTAAATCGGTATCGGAGTAGACAATCTCCATGGCCCGCCCACCGAGCACATAGCTGGGACGCACCACCACCGGATAGTCAATCTTGCGGGCAATGTCGAGGGCCTCTTCGTAGCTGCGGGCGATGCCGTTGGGGGGCTGCTTAATGTCGAGTTCCCAAAGAATTTTCTCAAACCGTTCACGGTCTTCGGCAATGTCAATGGAATCGGGAGAGGTTCCCCAAATTTGGGTTTGGATCCTGTCATGGGAGTCGGCAGAATTTCGCGCGTCGACTAGATAGTCTTGTAGAGGGACTGCCAGCTTGAGCGGCGTCTGGCCCCCAAATTGAATAATCACGCCCTCTGGATTTTCAGCCTCAATGATATTCAGCACGTCCTCCTGGGTGAGGGGTTCAAAATAGAGGCGGTCGCTGGTGTCGTAGTCGGTGGAGACGGTCTCGGGGTTGGAGTTGACCATGATTGTCTCGTAGTCGTCGGCCTGTAGGGCATAGGAGGCATGGCAGCAGCAGTAGTCAAACTCGATGCCCTGGCCAATGCGGTTGGGCCCCCCCCCTAAGATCATTACTTTGCGACGGTCGGAGGGCTTGACTTCGGTTTCGGCTTCATAGGTGGAGTAGTAATAAGGGGTGTAGGCTTCAAACTCAGCGGCGCAGGTGTCCACGGTCTTATAAGCAGGGATGACCCCTAAAGCTTTGCGATAGGCGCGGACCTCGGCTGCGGACGTCTTGGTGGCAAAGGCAATCTGGCGATCGCTAAAGCCTTGTTGCTTGATCTGCCATAGCCGCTCGGCGGTTAAGTCCTCTAGAGCGGAGCGTTTTAGGCTTTTTTCGGTC
Organism: Cyanobacteria bacterium P01_G01_bin.38; assembly: GCA_039180385.1. Classification (GTDB taxonomy): domain Bacteria; phylum Cyanobacteriota; class Cyanobacteriia; order Phormidesmidales; family Phormidesmidaceae; genus SIO4C1. The sequence goes on from JBCDDJ010000249.1 coordinate 8,459, forward strand.
TCTAGCAGATCTTGCAGCTTATCGAGAAACCAGGGGTCAATGCCGGTCAGCTCGTAGATGTCTTCGACGGTGAGCCCCAGCTGTAGGGCATGGCGTAGGGCAAAGATGCGGTCGGGGTTAGGGGTGCGTAGACTGGCCCGCACCTGGGAAATATTGGGGAGCTTTTCGCTGCGATCGCACCCCCAACCTGCCCGTCCGGTTTCTAAAGACCGCAAAGCCTTTTGCAGTGACTCCTGAAACGTGCGGCCAATCGCCATGGCCTCCCCCACAGATTTCATCTGGGTCGTGAGGGTGGGCTCACTGCCTGGAAATTTTTCAAAGGCAAAGCGGGGGATCTTAGTGACCACATAGTCAATGGTGGGCTCAAAACTAGCGGGGGTTTTTTGGGTAATGTCATTGGGAATTTCGTTGAGGGTGTAGCCCACCGCCAGCTTGGCCGCAAATTTAGCAATCGGAAACCCGGTGGCCTTAGAGGCCAGAGCCGAGCTGCGCGAAACGCGGGGGTTCATCTCAATCACGATCACGTCCCCATTGTCCGGGTTGATCGCAAACTGGATATTTGAGCCGCCAGTTTCGACCCCAATTTCTCGAATGATTTTGATCGAAGCATCCCGCAGTCGCTGGTATTCTTTATCGGTCAAGGTTTGGGCGGGAGCCACCGTGATCGAGTCCCCGGTGTGGATGCCCATCGGGTCAAAATTTTCAATTGAGCAGATGATCACCACGTTGTCAGCCAGATCCCGCATCACCTCCAGCTCATATTCCTTCCATCCCAACAGTGACTGCTCAACCAAAATTTGGGAGACCGGGCTGGCATCCAGGCCCGACTTGGCAATGGTTTCAAATTCTTCCTGGTTGTAGGCAATGCCACCGCCGGTGCCGCCGAGGGTATAGGCAGGGCGGATAATCAGCGGATAGCTGCCAATGTCAGCGGCGATTTCATAGGCCTCTTCCAGGGTTTCGGCCAGCCCCGAAGGACAGACCCCCACCCCGATGCGCTCC
>JBCDDJ010000250.1:0-9418 GCA_039180385.1 Cyanobacteria bacterium P01_G01_bin.38
GTGAACCTGGAGGGAATCCAGTGAATTGGAAAGCAGGATTTATTTTAGGGTTCAGTGCTCTTGTGGTGGGGCTCAGCGGCTGCCAGCTCTCGCCGCAGGCAACTTTAGCAGATGAGTCCCGCGAGTCTGCGATGGTCAAAAGACCAGCCCAAGGGACCCTCGCAAATCCGACCAATGTCTCACCCGCCGCTGATCCGGCAATGGCTTTTAGGATCAATCAAGATGAGCAGGGACGTGCCTTACAAGGATATGACCCAGTCGCCTACTTTACTAACGGTGAGGCGCTCCCAGGCGACGAAACATACAGCTTATCTTGGCAAGACACAGACTGGCTCTTTGTCACAGCTGAAAATCGCGATCGCTTTGCCCAAACCCCTGAGCAATATGCCCCTAAAAACGGAGGATATTGCACATTTGGCGTCGTCTTAAGCAAAAAGCTTGATGGCGATCCAGAAGTTTGGTCCATCATCAATGACCACCTCTACATTTTTTTGAATGAAGAAGTCCGCGATAAATTCCTGAAGGACCAGTCAGGCAATCTAACAAAAGTGCTTACAAACTGGCCTCAGATCCGGGATAAATCACCTGAAGAGTTAGAGTAATGCAGTTGCTCAAGCAATTTGGCCAAAAAACCAAATTTCGACAACAGTTCTCACTCCTGGCTGTGATTACGCTGCTGGTCACGGCGTCGCTAGCGCTACTCGACTTTCAATCCAAATCTAAGATTGACGATATCCTCGAAAGACAGCACGATTTATTATCTACTCAAAACCAACTCAATGAGATTCAGCAAGAGACCATTTTGGCTCGGCTCGATGAAACCCAAATTATCCGCTTGGGCAGGTCCTCTTTATACGAAGACTTCTCAGAGAAGATGGACACTATTCGAGTCAAGTCAAAATATTTGATCGAAGACTGTCAGGACAAAGAGATTTCTAAGACATTAGAAATCATGCTAAAAACTTTAGACAGATATCAAAAATCTGTCGAAGAAACGATAGAAGCTCAGGACAAAATTGGTCCAGGGGAGGTCGAGGGCATCTTATTCGAGCTTCAAACTCTGACGATTGACATTCAAGATCACCTAAAAAAGGTCAATCAGCCTGCTCTAGTTGCTCAATTTTCCCAGATTCAGCTGTACGAAAAAGACTTTAGAAATACGTTAGATATATCGTCAGCTGAAAAGTTGGAAAGTCAGATTGAATCATTAAATAAAAATGTCCAAAATAAGCCAATCCCCCCGGGCTTAAAAAGCCAGCTGCTCACAAAACTTGACCGCTACCGCGTGCTTGCGTCAGAGCTAACTGACAGTACGCTGGTGCTACAGCTAGTGATTGCCCAAAATGAACTCCAGTTTGAGCGAATTATCCCTCAAATTGAGGAGAGCCAGCATAAAATAGACGGCTTACTCGAGGTTGCCACATCGGACCTGATTCAGCATCAGCAAAACTCTATTATCCATGCCATCATCGTTTTTAGTAGCGGCTTTTTATTAATTGCTCTATTCGCCCTTTTTCAAATTCGCAGCACCCAAGATTTAACAAACCGTCTTCAAAAACTGGCCAGTCAAATGCGCGAATTTGCAGCTGGTAATTTCGCCAAAGCCGATGAGCTACTGAGCAGCCCAGATGAGGTTGGCAAGGTTACCCAGACTTTTCTATCCATGGCAGAACAAATTCAAGCTCAGATTGCCACCATTCAGCAGGAGCGCGAGAAGGCCGAAGTCGCTAATCAAGCAAAATCTCGATTTTTGGCCAATATGAGTCATGAAATTCGCACCCCGATGAACGGGGTAATTGGCATGGCCAGCCTGCTGCTTGAGACCGACCTCACTCTAGAACAGTACGACTGTGCCAAAACGATTCGCAACAGTGGAGAATTGCTATCTGCAATTATCAATGATGTTTTAGATTTTTCCAAAATCGAATCTGGCAAAATAAGTCTTGAATGCAAATCCTTTGAGCTTAGAAACTGCATTGAAGAAGCCCTCGACATCTTACTCCTTAAAGCCGCAGAAAAAAAGCTAAATTTGCACTACATCATTCACGATGATGTCCCCACTTTTATCAAGGGTGACATTACAAAATTGCGGCAAATCTTAGTCAATTTAATGAGCAATGCCGTCAAGTTCACTGAAGCTGGAGAAGTTTTCTTGACGGTAGAGCTAAATGCCCTAGCTGAGACTATGGCTGAGCTAAAGTTTTCAATTTCAGATACTGGCATTGGCATTGCAAAAGAAGATTTATCGAAACTGTTTAAGGTCTTTTCGCAAGCCGACGCCTCGACCACTCGAAAATATGGCGGCACCGGATTGGGCCTGGCAATTTGTAAACAGCTCACAGAGCTGATGGGTGGGCGCATCTGGGTTGATAGTCAAGTGGGCCACGGTTCAACCTTTTGTTTTACGATTCGAGCCCCTGTCGCAGAAACTTACCCCAGACGCTATTTTTCAACTCCCACGCCCAACCTTCAAGATAAGCATGTCCTGATTGTGGATCACCGGACCACCAGTCGCCGCATCCTTGAAAAGCGCTGCCGCAGCTGGGGCATGAATCCCCACGTGGCCACCTCTGGCGAACAGGTTTTAAGTCGAATCCAGCGGGGGCAATATTTTGATCTCGCCATCCTTGATATGCATATCCCAGATATTAATGGGATCAAACTGGCTCAAAAGATTTATCAATCCAAAACCCAGCGTGATTTACCACTGATTTTGATTAGCTCTGTGAATCCCCTCGAAAGTATTGAGGAGCTCTTTACTTCTGTCTTGAAAAAGCCCGTCGAGCAGTCGATTTTATATGATGCGCTGGTCTCAGCTTGCTCAGGCGATTGGCCAGCCCCAGCACGGGCCACTCACCCGCAAGCTGCCCCGAAACAGTCGGCTCATAAGCAAACGGTTCACAAACAATCCGAAGTCGATAGTAATCTGGCAGCACAGTTTCCCCTCAAAATTTTAGTGGCCGAAGATAACCTGGTTAATCAAAAAATCGCCCTCAAGGTGCTATCCAAGTTTGGCTACACTGCAGACGTGGTTGCTAATGGCCTGGAGACGCTCGAAGCGCTTAATCAGAAAGCCTATGACGTGGTCTTTATGGATGTACAAATGCCCAAAATGGATGGCCTTGAGGCCACCCGCAGGATTATCGAGCGCTGGGGTAAACAGCGCCCTCGGGTGATTGCGATGACCGCCAATGCCCTGAAACAAGACAAAGAAAATTGCCTGACCGCTGGCATGGATGGCTACATCAGCAAACCTTTCTCGATGGCCGATTTTCAGTCTGCCCTGGTCGAAGTGGGGCAAAAAGCTAAATTGCCCCCTTTAGAAGAAGCTAGCTAGGGCTGTGTCAAGGTTAAAGTCGCGGTCGGGATAAGTGGGGAAGGCATGCCCATAACTCACTGCTTTTGATGCCAAGCCCCTATCCTTGCTGAGCGCAGCGCCCCCACCAGAACAGCGTCCCCACCCACGCAGCGTTCTCACCTCTCCAAAGGCTCACAAAGTGGCACAATAGATAATTGCAGAGCAACGTTAAAGGGAAATCCAATGCTGAAACGACTGGCGGCACTGTTTTTGGTGGTGTTCGCACTAAGTTTGCAGGGCTGTGTCGCAGCAGGGGGCGGGCTCCAGAGTTTTGCAAACACCTATAACGGCTATCAGTTTTCATACCCTACTGGCTGGGTACAGGTCAAAGTGAGCGATGGCCCCGACGTGGTGTTTCACGACATCATCAACCCCAGCGAGAACGTCAGTGTGGCTATCAGCCCGGTTGAGGACGGCACCACCCTGACGGATTTGGGCACCCCGACCGAAGTGGGTTATAAGCTTTCTAAAGGTATTACGGCGCTGGCGGGTAGCGATCGCAACGTCGAACTCGTCAGCGCCCAGGCCATTGATCTAGAGGAGGGCAAAACCTACTACATCCTGGAATATGTGGCCGATCTTCCCTCCGGCGTGCGCCACAACCTGGCCAGCGCCATCGTCCGCCGGGGTCAGCTATTTACTTTCAATGCCTCCGTCCCCGAAGCCCGCTGGACCAAGGTCAAAGATCTCCTCAAGCAATCCGTCGCAACTTTCTCGGTTTATTAGGCGATCAGATCAGTCTCCTACGCCCCAATCTCCTACATACGGAGAGTCCGCTTTCCAGAGTTCTCGATGTCTAGACCTCAGTTTGTCCTGGCCTCAGCCTCCATTGGACGCCGACGACTGCTCACCAATGCCGGCATTCAACCCTTTGTATGCCCCAGCAAATTTGACGAAGACCAGATCCAGCTCTCCGACCCAGCAGCGCTGGTCAAAGCCCTCTCGCAAAGCAAAGCCGAAGTGGTCGCTCCCCAGTTTCAAAATGCAATTGTGCTGGGTTGTGATTCGGTGCTGGCCTTTGACGGCGTGATTTACGGCAAGCCCGAAACCCCTGAAGTAGCAAGTCAGCGTTTGCGACAAATGCGAGGGCGCGTTGGTGAACTGTATACCGGCCACACCCTAATCGCTCCACAGCAGACTCGGACGTTGGTGCGCGCCCAGGCTACTCGCATTTTCTTTGGTCAGATTTCCGAGCGTCAGATCGAAGCCTATGTCGCCACTGGTGAACCCATGAATTGCGCCGGGGCCTTTACCATTGATGGCAAAGGCAGCCTTTTTATCGAAAAAATCGAAGGCTGCCACACCAATGTGATTGGGCTCAGTATGCCACTGCTCAGGGCCATGCTGGATGAGCTGGGCTATAACGCGACTGATTTTTGGTAAGCGCCCACTCTGCGAGAAGAGCATAGCTCTAAATTCTCCAGCCCTTCTAGAGAGGATTTCATCCGAGCTTTCGCTACGGGGCAGCTCGCTTTGATCAAAGTCCCTCTCCCAAATGTGGGAGAGGGATTTAGGGTGAGGGCTCACAGCCTTGGCGCAATCTCCCAGGGCCGATAGCCCGCCCGAATGCAGCTAGTCAGGGCTTCATCGGCGGCCAGCTCCGCCGCGTCACGCAGGTCGATAACACAGGTTGCATAGCGCTCTGGTAGCACACTGCGTCCGCAGTATTCCATCGCTGTAGGATTGGGTGCAGTTAACAAGCTGTCATGGATATCGATAGTGCAATTAGCCACCTCTTCTGGGCGACGGGTGCGCTCGCACACTGACAGCGCCTCGGCAGCACCAATCCCGGTTACGTCGCTAATATCGACTACGCAGTTTCCCAACTCCTCTGGGAAGCGGGCCCCGCCGCAGGCGGCGGTGGCCTCTGCCGTAGCAATGCCCTTGTCTAGTAACCCAGCGGTGCAATTAAAGAACCCATCATCCGTGGCAGAGCTGGGGGTTGCAGATAGGACAAACACACTGGCAACAGAAGCCGCTAACGGGAACAAAGACCGGCGACGCTGAAAATTAATCATGGCAACAAAAAATAAACTCACACTAAGAATACTGAAGTCATCATTAAACCTTGCCCATATCCAGACCTATGGTTTGCCCTAGGCAAAAAACTCAAGTTTTCAAGCTGGACGTGGTTTATCAAACTTTAAGTCAAGCCGCACCCTGAGAGCCCTTCGATAATGCATAGTCTAAATGTTTTAGAAAGGAAAAGGGATTTCCTTTCTCACCCTGATCTAATCTACAGTGAAGAGGTGATACCAAAATGATACGTGCGATTTAGAGGTTATTTAATATGCATCTGAGTGACATAACTCATCCTAACCAGTTGCATGGCCTTTCAATACATCAGTTAGAAGACGTTGCCCGGCAAATCCGAGAAAAACATCTTGAGACCGTTGCCACCAGCGGCGGTCATTTGGGCCCCGGCTTAGGGGTAGTAGAGCTAACCCTTGGACTTTATCAAACCCTCGATCTAGACCATGACAAGGTGGTCTGGGATGTCGGTCATCAGGCATATCCCCACAAATTGCTGACCGGTCGTTACCACGATTTTCATACTTTGCGTCAAAAAGATGGCGTCGCGGGTTACCTCAAACGCGGCGAAAACCCCTTTGATCATTTCGGCGCGGGTCACGCCTCAACCAGTATCTCAGCCGCCCTGGGGATGGCCATTGCCCGCGATTTGCAAGGCGATGATTATAAAGTTGCGGCCATTATCGGCGATGGTGCCCTGACTGGTGGCATGGCCCTAGAGGCGATTAACCATGCTGGGCATCTACCCAATACCAATCTGGTGGTGGTGCTCAACGATAATGAGATGTCAATTTCGCCTAACGTGGGGGCGATTCCGCGCTACCTCAATAAAATCCGGCTGAGCCCGCAGATGCAGTTCCTCTCAGACAATATTGAAGAGCAGCTCAAGCATCTGCCGTTTGTGGGCGATTCGATTTCTCCTGAGTTAAGCCGTGTCAAAGAGGGGATGAAGCGACTGGCCGTCTCCAAAGTAGGGGCCGTCTTTGAAGAACTCGGCTTTACCTATATGGGGCCGGTGGACGGTCATAACCTGACGGAGCTAATCGCCACCTTTAAAGAAGCCCATCACCATGGCGGCCCCGTCCTGGTCCATGTAGCAACGGTCAAGGGCAAAGGCTACGAAATTGCCGAGAAAGATCAGGTGGGCTATCACGCTCAGTCACCTTTTAATCTGGCCACGGGCAAAAAGCTGCCCTCCTCTAAGCCCAAACCACCTACCTACTCTAAGGTGTTTGCTGAGACCTTAATTGCCCTGGCCCAAGAAAATCCCAAAATTGTCGGGATTACCGCCGCGATGGCGACGGGCACTGGCTTAGATAAGCTCCAAGCAAAACTACCCAAGCAGTACATCGACGTGGGGATTGCCGAGCAGCATGCGGTCACTCTGGCCGCGGGGCTAGCCTGCGAAGGGATGCATCCGGTGGCGGCAATCTATTCCACCTTTTTACAACGGGCCTACGACCAGATCGTTCACGATGTTTGCATCCAAAAGCTGCCGGTCTTTTTCTGCCTGGATCGGGCAGGCATTGTTGGGGCAGACGGCCCCACTCACCAGGGCATGTACGATATTTCCTACCTGCGCAGCATCCCCAATATGGTGGTGATGGCCCCCAAAGATGAGGCCGAGCTACAGCGGATGCTGGTGACCGGCATTAACCACACTGGCCCGATCTCAATGCGCTATCCCAGGGGCAGCGGCTACGGCGTCGCCCTGATGGATGAAGGTTGGGAAGCGATTCCCATCGGTGAGGCGGAGCTATTGCGTCAGGGCGATGATCTGCTGATGTTGGGTTATGGTTCGATGGTATACCCTGCCCTGCAAACCGCAGAAATCCTCAGCGAGCACGGTGTTGAGGCGACTGTGATCAATGCTCGGTTTGCTAAACCTTTAGATACCAACCTGATTTTGCCGCTGGCTAAAACCATCGGTCGGGTGGTCACTCTGGAAGAGGGTTGCTTGATGGGTGGGTTTGGCTCTGCGATCGCAGAATCCATCCTCGATCACCAGGTCAACGCTCAAGTCCTGCGCCTCGGCGTCCCCGATCTCCTGGTCGATCACGCCACCGCAGATCAGTCCAAAGCTGCCCTCGGGTTGACCCCACCTCAGATGGCCGATTCGATTTTGCAACGGTTCGATCTGGCCGCGGCAAAGCGGGAGTTGGCGGGGTTAGGGTGAAAAAAGGCGAAGGGGAAAAGGGACAGGGCGAAGGGGGGTTGAGCACAACCCTTCCAACCATCTGTCTCACAAACTCCCCTTCGCCTTTCACCCTTCGCCCTATCCCCGCTTCACCGACTACTTGCCCTGAGCCGAGTTCGCCCCGGCTTTGCTGCCAACCGATTTGACGATCTCTTCGGCAAGGCTTTTACCCCTCCAGGGAGTAACGAGTAAATTGAGGCCCGGCGAGCAAAAAGATGCCTGTGCCAGCGGGGAAGTTGACTCAATACCTTACCCAGTGATTTGAGGGGCGACTCTTGTAACAGATTGCTCTGGTAAACATCCCCCAGCACCAGACCCGCCCCCGCGAGTAACCCAACGATGCCGCCGATAAAGAGCCCCAGGGCAATGGGCACTAGCCAATCGGCTAACACCAGGGTCCGCAGGGCCAGGGCCAATAGGTTGATCAAAAACATCACAAGCGCCCCATAGAGCAGCAGTAAACCGCTGTAGGCCAGACGATATTGTCGCTGCGCCTGGTGCCGCTGTCGTCTTAGCGACTTGACCTGGGTTTCCTTGACTGAGGTATTCAGAAGGGTGTAATTGCGATCTCGACAGGCCCGCTTCAAGACGTCTAGCTCCTGTGCCAGCGATGCCTGCCGCAGCCAGGCTCCACCGACCAAGAGCGTCGAGAGCAAGACCATCAGCACCGAGTTGAGAATCAGGAGAATTAGCTGATTGGTTTGCTCAATGCTCATGATGGGCCTCGATCAGGTTTTCAGTTCAAATGTACTAAATTTGAACTGAAAATTCAACCTCCTCTCCCCCGGAGAGATGCCCGCCGGGCGGGGTGGGTTTCGGGCTCTTGCCCAAGATCTCGAAACCCACCCCTGTATTCTGGGCGTAGACTATGACCGAATCCCAGAACAATCGCATCCCTTCACCAACTCCCCCACCGTCTTCCCCAAAATCGGATGTCGCCAGTTCGCCGCAATTTCACTCAGCGGCACCAGCACAAACGCCCGCTCATGAAATCGCGGGTGCGGCAGCGTCAGCTCCGGTGTATCTAAGGTAACGTCACCGTATAGCACCAAATCGATATCCAACAAACGCGGTCCCCAGCGTTCTCGTCGCACTCGGCCAAACTGCTGCTCCACCGACAACAGCTGACGCATCAGCGCCAGCGGTAAAATTGTTGTCTGCAACAAGGCACAACAGTTGCAATAGTCCGGTTGAGGGGGGCCAACTGGCGCGGTTTTATAGATGTGCGATCGCGCCACCACCGTAATCTCCGGCAGGCTATCCAGGACATCCAGGGCAGCGGTCAAAGTCGCTTCAGAGTCGCCCAGGTTGCTGCCGAGTGCGATCGCGCATAGGGGCTGCTGGAGGGTTTCCACCTCCTCACCTCCCCACCTCCCCACCTCCCCACTACTCATCGCCGGGATACCATCATCTCAACCAGTCCCCCCCTACAAAGCCTTACGAACGCGCTCAACCAACTGCTCCGCCGTCAAAACCCCCTCAATGCGATCAACGGACTGCCCATCTTTAAAGAGCACCAGCGTCGGCAGCGCATAGATTTGATACTTTGACGCCAGGTCTGGGTAGCGGTCAGTGTCAATTTTGACAATTTTGACATCCCCTTTGAGCTGCTCATTGGCCTGCTCCAAAATCGTCGCCATCATTTGGCAGGGGCCACACCAGGTGGCATAAAAATCCACCAGGAGCGGATGTTCGGCGGTGCTGATCATGTCATCAAAGCTTTTGAACTGCTGTTTTGTAGCCATGGGTTCTCCTGAGTAGCTAAGGATCGAGGATTAAATCTAAAAGCCGATACTTTATCCCCTCCTGGAAGGGGCGACGGGGTGGGTTGA
>JBCDDJ010000251.1:0-9407 GCA_039180385.1 Cyanobacteria bacterium P01_G01_bin.38
AGAGCTGAGGGTGACAACTTTGACATCTAAATCAGCGGAGATTTCTTTCCACGAATAGCCTCCCAGAAATCTTAAGGCGATGTATTGAAAGTTGGCTTCGGGCTTTTGTAGGATATGGGTACGCCTAAAGACGCCATCTCGGTCGTCTTGAATGGATTGAATCACGGCTTCTGACAGGGATGTTGTAGCGTGCGATCGCAGCTCTAAAGGCTCCTGCTTTTCAAGGGCGTCGAGGGTGATCCGCTTAACCTGCGAGCGATCCATCCCTTTGGGGGCGGTCGGCATCACCTCGCGGCTTGCCTCAATAAAAAATCGTCTTTTCATCAAAAAGTTGGCCCATTGCAGCACCTCTAACTCCGGGTTATACCGATTAATCTTTTCACACAAATATAAAAACAATCGCTGCTGAGCTTCGGCATAAATGTCCTCATAAAACCCACGGAACTGACCTTGGTAGGGGCGTACCAGCTGCTTTGAGCGACAAAGCTTGTCAACCAGCTGAGCCAGCGCTCGCTGCCGTTGAGGCGTTTTTGGGGGATGCTGCTGGGCTTCTACAGCCAGCTGTTTGAGTTGTTCGTTTAAGGTCATTACTCAATCAAACCAACCCGTGATATTAGACACCCGCGCGATCTCTAAGCAGAAAATTGTCCCTTTTAGAGGCACGTTTCTAAAGACATCTCTTTTATGGAGGTCTTATATTCTGCCAATCCCTAAAAAGTTTGCAAATGTTTACATTTCAGCACTCGACGAGTCAATTCTCTAGACACTCAATGGGCCTAAAGCTTTTGTCAGGATATGTAAATAAATATATCTCTTGCAGAATCTCAGTTACTTTTTTTCGAGAAACCAGAGAGCCTGCCGCTGTGATTTTCATAGTCAGAGCTCTACGGCTAAGAGGCATCCTGATTTCGTCCGTGAACATCATTTAATTTATTGAAGTTATTTGTTGAAGTCATTTGTTAAAGCATCACAAACAGCAGCGTTCACATTAACGTCGAGTCGCTGTTTGCTTGGAGAATCATGAGCACTATGGATAAGTTTGACTTAGATCTGAATCTGAGCCGTGCAACAGCAGAGGAGAACCAACAGAGCAAACCTGCCACGCGATATCTCACCGTATTTCAGCGAAAGTTATTACAAAACCGTCTGGAAAATGATTTACCCGAACGGTATCGCAAGCGTATTCACATTATGTTGCTAGCCGATGAGGGTAAATCTCAGGCAGAGATTTGTAAGGCACTGGGTTGTTGTCACGCGACAGTACGCCACTGGATCCTAATCGCCCAGTCGGGTCAGGCCCATACCTGGCTCGACAGACCTATGGGGCGTCCCAAGCTGATTCATGATGACTATCGCAACCGCCTCAAAGAACTGGTCGAGCAAAGTCCTCGAGACTATGGATATGCGTTTCGCCGTTGGACGGCTGGCTGGCTAAGTAAACACTTAGAGAAGGAATTCAATCTTCGGGTGAGCGATCGGCATATCAACCGTCTGCTAAAGCAAATGGGCTTGTCTACTCGCCCTCGACCTTCGCTCAAAACTGAGTCTGCGCCAGCGAGTAGGCAGTCAGCCTATCGAGTATCCGACGATTCAGAGCACAGCGTTTACTCGAACAAAATTACGATTCGCGATTTACAACCCGGTTCTCCTGTTACGCCGATTAATAGCGACAAACAAATAGATTTAAAGCCATCGAACAAGGGAGCAAATATCTATGGAGCAGCATCCGTCGACGGTTTCCCTTTCTTCTCAAGCGCTCAGTCATCTTTTTGGGGTTACTTTTTCAGATATCCAGCGGCAGACGTGTCTTAGCCAGATTCAGATAGTTCAGCCCAAGGTTGGGGCGTTTTGGCACAGCCAAGACAACAAGCCCGGGCTTTACATTATCCTTGCTGGCAAGGTCCGTCTGCTTGATGAAGCTGGGAACCTGGTAGAGACGCTTGGCCAGGGCCAAGCTTTTGGTGACTGCACGTTGTTTTCGACTGAGGATACGTTTTTCGTCTATGCGGCTCGAGCTTCTTTAGGGGTAGAGGTAGGGTTTTTGCCCCAGGCTCAGCTAGACAATTTGATGCACCAATTTCCTAAAGTGCGCCAACACTTGTTAAATCGAGCCAAATCCCTCAACGCCCAGTTAGCGTCTACCCGTTCTCCAGCGACCCTACAAAAATCCGGTCGGCAAGCTGTCAAATCGCCCGCTGATAAATTGCCTGCCAACGGCCCCGCGCCTGCAGCCCATCAGGTTCGCAATGCCTATTTTCCCACCCCTAGCCAGCGGGCTGGCCATCTCTTCCAACGCATTATCCGACGCTATCCCTACTATGCTCAGCAAAGTGCTGCCGATTGTGGCGCGGCCTGCCTGGCGATGGTGGCGCGATATTGGGGCAAAAAATTCAGCATCAATCGCTTGCGCGACATCACCAATGTCGATCGCAACGGCGCTTCTTTACTGGGTCTGTCTACTGGTGCTGAGAGCATTGGCTTTAACAGTCGACCCGTTAAGGCGAGTCTCAGCCAATTGGCGAATCAACCCTTACCTGCCATTGTTCATTGGGAGGGCAAGCACTATGTTGTGGTGTACGCAGTTACTAACCAGCGAGTCATTGTGGCCGACCCTGCGATTGGTCAGCGTACCCTCAGCCCAGCAGACTTCAAAGCTGGTTGGACGGGCTATGCTCTGTTGCTGATGCCCACAGCCTTCTTTCGAGAAACCCCTGAAAGTACGACCCCGTTCTGGCAATTTTTTGAATTGATGAAGCCCCATCGGCTCATCATGTTCGAGATTTTGATAGCGTCTATCTGTATCCAACTGTTTGGGCTAGTGACGCCGATCTTTACTCAGCTCATTTTGGATCGGGTCGTGGTGCAGCGATCTCAACTAACGCTGCTGGCAGTTGGGCTCGGGCTCGTTATTTTTGGTCTGTTTCAGGTCGCGATGACGGGCTTACGGCAATACCTGCTCGACCATACCGCCAATCGAGTCGATCTAGCGCTGATTGTGGGCTTTATTCGCCATGCCATGCGGCTACCGTTAGGTTTTTTTGAGTCGCGCTATGTGGGCGACATTGTGGCCAGAGTGCAGGAAAACCGCAAAATCGAGCGCTTTTTGACGGGTGAGGCGCTATCTATTTTGCTCGATTTGCTGACCGTCTTTATCTATGTCGGGCTGATGTTTTGGTACAGCTGGAAAATGGCCCTGCTGGCCCTCGCGATCTTTCCCCCATTCTTGGTGCTAGCGCTGCTCGCCACCCCTTTTTTACGACGCGTTTCCCGAGAAATTTTTAATGCTTACGCCAATGAAAACAGCTATCTTATTGAGGCCCTCTCTGGCGTCAGAACCGTGAAATCGATGGCGGTGGAACAACGAGTGCGCTGGCATTGGGAGGAATTATTGCATCAGGAAGTCAAAAAGAGCTTTGTCGGCCAGGTGATTGGTAACCGCCTACAAATTGTGAGTAACACAATTGAAACCCTGGCGACGACCGGCTTGCTGTGGTTTGGCGCTTGGCTGGTGATACAAAACGAACTGACCATTGGCCAGTTGGTGGCCTTTAACATGCTGCTCGGGAATGTGATTGGCCCCTTTCAGCGCTTAACGGTGCTTTGGAACCAGTTTCAGGAGGTGGTGATCGCAGTAGAGCGCATCAACGATGTTTTAGACGCTGAACCGGAGGAAGATTGGCTTACAGATGTGCGTCAGGGGTTACCGTCGATCAGAGGTCACATCCAATTTGATCAGGTGACCTTTCGCTACCACCCGGATAGCGATACCAATGTGTTAGAAAACCTGAGCTTTGAGGTGCAACCGGGACAGATGGTGGCCCTGGTCGGGCGGAGCGGCTCGGGCAAAACCACCATTTCTAAACTGCTGCTGGGCCTTTACCCACCGACCGATGGCAGAATTTTAGTCGATGACTACGATCTATCGACCCTGGCGATGCAGTCATTTCGACAACAAGTTGGAGTCGTCGATCAGGATACCTTTCTTTTTGGCAGTACGATTCGCGAAAACATTGGCCTGGGCCATCCCGACTTGCCGCTGGATGCCATTGTGGAGGCGGCAACGCTGGCGGGAGCCGATGAGTTTATTCGCCAATTACCCATGGGCTATGAAACTCAGATCGGGGAAGGCGGCGGCATGCTGTCAGGAGGGCAGCGCCAACGACTGGCGATCGCCCGCGCCCTGCTAGGTAATCCGAGGGTGCTGATTCTAGACGAGGCAACCTCCCATTTAGATGCTGAGTCAGAGCGCATCATCCAGCAAAACTTAAATCAGATTCTCCAAGACAGAACCACCTTAGTCATTGCCCATCGGTTATCCACCATTCGCAATGCCGACCTAATTCTGGTGCTAGATCGCGGGATTCTGGTGGAATCCGGTACCCACGAAGCGCTCATGGCCCGTCGAGGTCATTACTGTTATCTCAATCAACAGCAATTGGCCACCCTCAATTAACCGTCCCGGCTCCCTGTCTCCCCGTCTCCCCGTCTCTCTCCTTCCCCCCAAATCATCCTTAACCCCCTAAGTCCCATGCCTAATTCTTTCAATGGTCGCCGTGCCCACGCCGTCTCTGTTGCAGAACCCGTAGACTCTGCGGAACTCAACCGGCCAACTCTGACGCCTACGACCTCGGCCCCCGAAGCTAGAGACGACTGGTCTTTTGCCACCGAAGAATTGCTCGATAGCATGCCCCAAGTCTGGACTCGGGGGTTGTTTTATGTGCTGTTGCTCTTTGTTTCCGTGGTGCTGCCCTGGGCGCTGTTTTCCCGAGTGGACGAAACGGGCACGGCTCGAGGCCGTCTGGAGCCCCAAGGCCAAACGGTGCAGCTCGATAGCGAGGTAACCGGCGCAATCGCCGCCATTCAGGTTGAGGAGGGCGATCAGGTAACCGCCGGGCAACCCCTCTTGACCTTAGACGCTGAACTGGTCAGAGCAGAGTTGCGACAAATTCAAGATCAACAACAAGGACAGCAGGCCCAGATCGGCCAACTGAGTCTACTGAGAAATCAGCTCACAGCTACGCTGACGACCCAGCAACAGCAAAACCGGGCCCAAGCCCTAGAAAAAGAAACTCAAATTGAGCAGGCGGCTAGACAAGGGGACCATGCCCAAACTGAACTGGAACTCGCCGCCGTAAACCTGGAAAGGGCCAGGCAGGAGTTAGAACGGTATGAAACCCTCTATCAGCAGGGCATCATCCCCGAGGTCGAGGTCATCGAATATCGAGATTTGCTGTTAGAGCGCCAACAGCTCTATGAGCGAGCCCAGGCTGATGTCACTCAATCTGGCCTGCAACTGCAAGAAGATCAGCAGAATTACGAGGGCCTGTTGCACACTAACGAGATTGCCCTGCTGCGCATACAAGAAGAGCTGAAAAATCTGGACACTCAAATCACTCAACTGACCTCTGAAATTAGCCAAAGTAAACGGCAGATTGAAGCTCTGCAACTGCAGCTAGAGCAGCGAGTGATTATGGCCCCAGTCGCCGGGGTTGTCTTTGATCTGCCCTTTCAGCAGGTGGGCGCGGTGGTGCAGCCAGGGAGTCGAGTCGCTGAAATTGCTCCTGAAAATGCCACGTTTATCGTTCAGGCGGAGATGGCTACCACCGAAAGCGGGTCGCTGCGAGAGGGCCTGCCGGTAAAACTGAAGTTCGATGCCTATCCCTTTCAAGACTATGGCATCGCCACAGGCACGGTGACCGAGATCTCGCCAACGTCTCGGACAGATGAAACAGTCCAGGGGGAAGTAGACACCTACCAGCTAGAAATCGAACTCGACCAGTCTTGCCTACAGACACCGCAGGGATGCATTGACCTACGCCCCGGCGATACCGCCACAGCAGAGGTGATCGTACGCCAACGCCGAATTATTGACATCGTTTTGAATCCCTTCAAAGAGCTGGGTCGAGGAGGATTACAGCTCTAAGCATGGCACTCGATACACCCTCTTTACAAGAAAAGATCAATCTCAGGAAATCACATGATGACTTCATCTGACCGGTTAATCATTACCCCTGAAGAACTGCTTCACCAAGTTAAAACGCTGGCCCAAATTCCGGCTTTGGAAGAAGCGATCGCCACCCGTCACATTGTCCAGTCAACGGCTCATTCCATGGGGATTAGCGCTACTCCGCAGGAGCTACAACAAGCAGCGGATCAGTTTCGCCATGCCAATCAATTGCAAAGTACTCAGGATACCTTCGACTGGCTGGATCGGCACCAGCTGACCGTCGATGATTTTGAGGAAATGATTCAGAATACTGTGCTGTTTACAAAACTAGCAGAGCATCTTTTTGCTGACAAAGTAAAACCTTATTTCTACGAGCATCGACTACGCTTTGAGCAAGCCGTGCTTTACGAAGTGATTTTTGAAGACGAAGATCTCGCGCTGGAATGTTTCTATGCGATTCAAGAACAAGAAATCAGCTTTCCAGAGGTTGCTCATCGATATATTCAGGATCAGAACTTTCGTCGTGTGGGCGGATATCGAGGCATGCTCAGCCGCCAAGATCTAAAGACAGAGATTTCGCCTGCTGTATTCGCCGCTACTCCACCGACTCTACTCAAACCCATTACAACAGCGAAGGGTATCCATTTAATTTTTGTTGAAGAAATCATCCTTGCAGATCTCACTGAAGAGCTGAAATCGCAAATTCAAGCGGAGCTATTCATGCAGTGGCTAAAGGAAAATTCACATAAGGTTAAGCTTGAGTTTTCCACAGGAAGCCACGAACAAAAAGACGAGAATCAAGACATATCTAAGTCAGTTACGCCTGCTTAAAATTAGAAAAAGATTGCGACGCACCCTTCTCTTCTATTGTGCCCTTATCAAGCTATGGGCACCATTTTGCATGACTAATATCTGCGATTTTTGCCTGTCTTCCATCTTTCTCGACCAGACAAAAGTCCAACAATTATGTCACAAGATTTCATCTTTTATACTTTCTTTTGAATTTCAAGAAGGCTAGTTTAAGAGTGGTTGAAGAATCGCTTAGTAGAGCCACTTTCAACTACGAAAATCAGTTCCTTAAAGGGAGATTAGCCCTATGTCAAAGATTGCGCTCAGCGAATTGTTTTACGAGATCGGAACAACCGAACAGAAAACACATAGAGGAGGCTACATTAGCCCACATGATGATTGGAGAGTTAAGGGTCCCGGATTATTTTTTCCTTACGGTAGTCTAACAGGTCCTAAGATTCAGAATGTTAGGCTTGGCCCAGTATACCTGGGGCCAGGTGTACCTTTGACCAGGGCTAACCTCCACCTGTTGTAAGCTCGACTTGCTATCGTCTTGAGTGAAAGATTGATAGTTTGCATCATCGTTTCTTAAGCACCAACCTCGCCCCAAACAGGGCGAGGTTGCGGCTCAAAAGTTTATTAAGAGGAGATTAGTCCAATGTCAAATATTGCGATTAGCGAATTGTTTTACGAACTCGGAACAACAGAAAAGAAAACACATAGAGGAGGATTAGACCATGGCTTTTCTCAGGATTGGAGATCCGGAGGACCGCTGTCTAGTGGGCCTAAGATTCAGAAGCTTCCGACCATACCAATATACTTGGGAAGAATGGTCGATCCAGATTTCCTATCGAGTATTAAGAGTAATAGGGCTGACCTTTACGGTTGGTAAGTTTGGATTTCTATAGTCTTGAATGAACGATCAATAGCTTGCATCGCCGCTTCTTAAGCCCTAACCACGCCCTAAATAGGATGGGGATTGGGTTCAATAGTTCATCAAAAGGAGATTATTTCTATGTCAAAGATCGCGATCAACGAATTGTTTTACGAACTCGGGACAACAGAGCAAAAAGTGCATAGAGGAGGGAGCAAACCAGACATAACAGAATACCTCAAACCAGACATTCAGAAGATGCCTTCTACGCCAGTATCTTCGAGAAGAGAAATGGATCCGGATTGGCTGGAGCATCTTAATAGTAACAGAGCTGACCACTATGGTTGGTAGGTGTGACCTTCTAGCGTATTGAGTGAAAGGCAGATAGCTTACATTGCCATTTCTCAAGTACTATCCTCGCCTTAATGAGGGAGAGGATTCGATTCAATAGTTCCTTCAAAGGAGATTAGACCCATGTCAAAGATTGCGATCGACGAATTGTTTTACGAGCTCGAAAAAAGCGAACAGAAAACGCATAAAGGAGGCTTTATGTTAAAGCTCCCATTCCTGACGAATAGTAAAGGCTCCTCTAGGCCCAGCCCAAGGTTCTTACCGGGATATGGGAAACCAGGTTCGGGGTACACCGAGTCTGACCTTTACGGTTTATAAGTGCGGCTTTCTATGACCTTGAGTGAACGATTTTTCGTTTGCGTCGTCATTTCTTAGGCACGATCCTCGCCCTACGTGGGGCGAGGATCAAGCTCAGCTAAGTCATTGAAGGTTCTGATAGTTTCTGTAACAGCCCAAACCTCACAAACTTTACGTTGATGATCAAGCTACATCTCTACCGATTTAATCATTTATGGATGTCTCTGCGTGTCATTTAGAAGTGAATGATTGCTCTGAGATTTTCGGACTTAATTCAAGTAGTTTTGTCTTTTTTACTCACTGTAATTCTTCTCATTCTGAATAAAAGGAGCTAAGTTTTATCTAACTGATAGCTTGGCACTAGCTAAATTGGCACTACGCATCGACTTAGTCCAGAAGATTGAACATTTAGAGAAAACATATTAGAGGAGCAATATCCCATGCCAAAGATTGAGATTAATGAACTGCGTCTAGCCGGAGCAGCGTTCTTTTCAGAATCGGAGAACTTTCTTAACGAGTTAACGGATGAAACTGTTTTGACACAGGTTAACGGTGGTCTCTTCACCTTACCGATTACTGTTACTGAGCTTCCTCCAACATATGGAAACTGTATTCTATATGAGACTCCTTAGCCCATACCATATATTGTTCCATCCGCCCCGTACAGCCGATGTTACCTGCTCTAGCTGATTATTAGCTAAGTATTACTGCTATCCCCTCAACAGAAACATTAGAGTGTTGCCAGGTTTTATGACTTTTCGTCTGAGTAATCAAAACGTTTTCGAGTATTTGCAGATTACGGGTCGATGGACGGCATCGGAGCTGGAAGCCGGAAAGATTGAGTTAAAGCCCGCTAAAAACTTTAACCTTTTGGTGAGTTTGCCCACGGGAGAAAAGCTACTCGTTAAGCAAGAGCGCTATCTCTCAACCGATAAATCGCTGGGCGAGTTTGCTAACGAGTGGCGGATTCAACAGTTTTGGCAAACCTTTCCAGAACTCACTGAAGCGCAATCAACAGTGTCTCAGTTGCTGCACTTTGATGCCGATCGCGCGATCGCAGTCTTTGAGTATCTCGATGATTACCGCGACCTCGCCGACTTTTATAGCCAGGAAAAGCAGTATCCAGAGCACATTGCTGCAGCTCTGGGG
>JBCDDJ010000252.1:0-9392 GCA_039180385.1 Cyanobacteria bacterium P01_G01_bin.38
ATAGTGTGACTCATCGTTTCCCTAACTTGAATTCGCAAGGGTACGATACAGGCTCTGGGGGGTTCCGCAGCGCTTTTTTCCTAGGTGCCTATTGATACACCGTTATCTACAACCTGATTTCCCGCTTTGTAGAATACTCCTGCGTGAATTCAGAAGAAAACTTAAATAGATTTTTGATCTGTTTGTTAAATATGTCATCTTCGGTTGTATTCAATTGCAATTCCGAAAATAAGTAATCCACTTTGTTTGCAAAACTAGGATACTGGCATTTTGTTATATGAGAGTTCTTCCAATCACGAAAGCTAAGCCTCCTAAACTCAGTCAGTGCATCTTCAACCTCATTGTTAAAGAGTCCTTGCCGAATTGACTTCGTTGCATACTTTTCAAAACTATTCAATGATAGGAGAACATGATAGTTAAACTCTTTAGGATCAAGAATATACATTTGATACGCATCAGCAACTAAACTATCAACAAACTGTCTTGTTGCTGTAACTAGATTGTTATATTCAATAAATCCTTTATGCAACCTATCAACATTATCGATTTCAGTACCATCATGATTAGATGGCATGGTGAATATAGCTAGCTTTTTGATGACTTCTAAATCGTTCGACAACAAGCTTGGTACAACCAATACAAACGAATTCAAATCACTGCCATTTTTATATTCACATTGAAGCACTTGGTCTGCTTGTGTAATATTTTCTATTTCACAAACTATATGATTTAGGTAGCTTAGCCCTTTCTCTAATAAGTCATGAGAAAAGGCAATATTATTGCGCAGTACTTCATAGTTGCTTAACGCTGCAATATTTTTGCGTTCAGTTAAATTTGAGGCTAACTTTTTGAAAATATCAATTTCGTTCACTGGTGACCTATTGAGGATATGAAAGATGGCTAACGGTGAAGTTGAGCGGCGACACAGTCAATATCAGCAACTCAACCAGGATATTTTGCTCGCCGCTCCAACGAAGTGTTAGACGTCTTCATCAGATATTATCAGCTCTAATTCCCCAAAACTCCTCGGCCATAATTTTATTTTGCTCATTTATTACATGTAGCGATGTATCTGATTTGTTTATGATTATCCCTAACTTAATAAGAAGTTCCTCAACTGCATCTACAAATATTCTCAAATCACCAACTTTGACTCCAAATTCTTCTAGTGTGCGTAGGCGAGGATAACTTTGATCCATAATCATTTCTTTATGGGCATGAACTTTGTCACGAGCATTTTTCAGTCGCAGGCAAACTTCTCCATCTTTAAGCTCGTTAAAGCTTTTCTTTACATATTCATAAATCTCATCAAAATTTTGATTAAGAGTCACACTTTCTTGCTGCTCCCATTTCCTCGTTAACTGTACTCTCTCGTTTTCACAGATGTCTGAAAGATCATAAATAGTACGAGGCTTTGAAAACTTATCACGTAGGTGGCATTGAAGTTCTTGAGCTTCTAGCATACGGAGGATGTTAGAAATTGATGCAGCTCTTTTATCTGAATCTAATGATATTGCTAGCAAACTGAGTGAACAATCCAGATATAACGTGCTAATCATTATATTTCTTGCCTGAACTCTTAAACCTTCACTAAAACGGTTTGCAAGAGCTTCACTTTTCATCAGTGGCTCCAAAAGAGCAAACTGGCTTCTTGTAACCAGTAAAGTATCTAGTGCAGCCTGTGTATATTCTCTAATCTTTATAAGCCGATTCTCCATATGGCCCACCTGCTCTAGATAGCGATTTGACGTCTAACTATTAATTAGAGAGAATGATTCCATATAACTCCCCTATACGAGCGTTTAGGTAGAAAATTTTCTATCTAATCCCCTTATACGGTTGATTAGATGGAAATTCGTCAGCCCAATACCCCAATATGGGTGATTAGGTAGACGTGTTCAGTATAATCACTCTCCCAAGTGCCGAGAATCATCGGGGTGATGTTTGGGCGATCGCCTGCTCTAATCACCCGACATTCCGCACTTCCAACTGGCACATTGAATATTTAAACGAAGCAATGAGGTTTCCAGAGATCCTAATCAGGAATAAATCTCAAAAGAGGGATCTTATTGAGAATTGATCTTCAGTGGTTCAAATGAATTAAGCAGTGTGAAAGTGCCGCTATTCAACGACTTCAGCGTTAATGCCTGAGTGTGACACTTCAAAGTGCGGAAAGTGTGATCACGATTATGGAAGGGCATTGTGGGAATGAACGCCTAAATCAGGTCTAGCTCTGCCGCTCGTTTCACTGCAGCCCGACGATTGGTGACATTGAGTTTGCTGTAGATACGCTTGGTGTGGGTGCGCACTGTACTCAAAGCCACAACCAGTTCACGGGCGATTTCTGGGCCAGAGAGTTCGGTGTTGAGCAATCGGAGAACCTCCAGCTCCCGTTGGCTGAGGGGTTCGATGAGCGGGTGAGGGGTTGGGGCGTGAGGGGGTGGCTTTTGGGACTTTTGGCCCCAGGTTTCTAAGGCGGTTAAGAGCTGCTGGGTGTAAGTGGGGGTGATGTCGCGAGTCATGGCCTTTTGCAGCAGTCGCGCCATTGGGGAGCCACACTCCGCAAAGATCCGCACATAGCCCTCCGGTTCGGCCAGGATTAAGGCCCGTTCTAGGAACGCGATGGCGGAGCCTCTCCCTTGGAGACTCACATCCGCCCAATCCCCTTTCGCCTCATACGCCAATGCTTGGATCACCAAAATTTCGATGATGCTGCCGGTTCTCTCCTCAGCTTCTGCAGTTTCCAGAAGTCTGGCAAGGAGTCCAATAGCCTGATCAAGAGCGTTGTCTAGGCAATCAAGTCTGTACTGGGCGATCAGGACTCTCGCCAGGGTGAGATGTTCGTACTCATGTAGATAGCTCAGCTCATCATCTACCGACAAACCGCACTCCCGCAACCAGTCCAGCGCTTCAGCCAGTCTGCCTTGCCTCACCCATAGCTGTGCCCTCAACGCTGCGATCGGGCGCACATCTGGAACTGGAATAGGCGTTTGGGAGTACAACCGCTCGGCCTCGTGAAGCTGGTCGAGGGCGGTCTCTAGATCGCCCTCGGCAGCTTTTAATCGTGCCTGCACCACCCACCAAAGATATTTAACCCCCGATAGCGAAGCCTGCTGACGTAGGGTTTCACCGCTCAGCAACAGCTGGCTGGCAGCCGCCAGATCGCCTTGTTCGTAGCGCGCTTCGCTCAAGGCCAAATACAGTTCTGGTGTGCCCGGCAGCACCGGGCCACCCTGCTCTGCCGCCAATTGTAAGGACTGCTCACAAATATTAATTGCCCGGTGGAGACGCCCCTGGGCTATGCTCATCTGCGCCAGGATTAAGGTGCCACCAATAGCAATCTGAGGCAGCCCCATCTGCTTGAAAGTTGCCAGACCCTTAGCAAAGGAGCGGTAGCCAGCTTCTGGCTTGCCGCTGGTCCAGTAGGCGAGCCCGAGCAGGGCGGCTGTTGTGCCTCGCTCGTACTCCTCATCTTCTGGCAACAGTTCGAGGGCCTGCTGAGCATAAGTCACCGTGCTAGACACATCCCATAGCGCTTGAGCCCGATAGGCACGGGCATTGGCGATGGAGGCGGGTAAAGACCGCAGCTGTGCGTCGTCTGTTACAACTACCGCCAGCGGCACCTGTGAATCTGCGGCCAGGCATCGTTCTGCGTCTTGCAGACGGGCTTCAACCGCGTCTAACTGGCCATCGTTTAACAGCACTAGGGCGTAGGCAACGCTGAGGACAGGCCGGTTGCGAATCAGGGAGTCAGGGAGTGAGGTGATCCAGCCCAGCACCGTGGTTTCTCGCTGACGCCGACGCATGGTGGGCCATATCCGTTCGATGAGACCCGCGGCGCGCTCAAAATCTTGGGCCGCCAGGGCATGGTGAATCGCATCGGCTGGCATGTCCTGTTGTTCGTACCACTTGCTGGCCCGAGCGTGTAACATTGGCAAGCGGTCTGACCGCTCTACCATCGCATGGGCCTGGAGCACATCGGCAAACAGGTGGTGATAGCGATACCACTGGCGCTGGTTATCCAAGGGAATGATAAACAGGTTGCTACGCTCTAGGGTTTCCAGCATTTCCTGTCCATCGTTTTGGTCGGTAACGGCATCACATAAAGAACCGCTCAAACGTTCCAAAATAGCGGTTCGCAGCAAAAAGCGACGGACGCGATCGGGCTGCCGCTGTAGGACTTCTTCTAACAGATAGTCCACAATGTAGCGATCGTCCCCCGAAAAAGCCGCCACAAAATCAGCGATATCCTCGCGTCCTTGCAGGGATAGCGCCGCTAGTTGCAGACCGGCTATCCAACCTTCGGTTCGCTGCTCTAAAGCTGCCACATCCGCCGCCGAGATTTTCAACCCCATTCCCTGGTTAAGAAAAGCTGCAGCTTCATTCGGAGTGAACCGCAGGTCGGCAACCCGCAACTCGGTCAATTCTCCGTGCGACCTTAAACGAGCCAGAGAGAAGGGCGGGTCGGCACGGCTGGCAATAATCAAATGCATTTGGGGGGGCAAATGACTGAGCAAAAAGCCGATCCCGTGATGAATTGCCTGGGTCTCGATCACATGATAATCATCCAGGAGCAGTGCAAAATCCGCTTCAACGGCAGTCAGTTCATTGAGCAACATCATCAAGGCCGACTCAATGGGGGGTGGCTGGGGTGATTGTAGTAACGAGAGCGATCGTTCACCTAATCTAGGTTGAATTTTATGCAGAGCGGTGATCAGGTAGGTCCAGAAAAAAGCTGGATCATTGTCGCTTTGATCTAGGGAAACCCAGGCAATGGGTCTGGTTGGTACAGCGGCTACCCATTCTGCTAGCAGCGTCGTTTTGCCAAAACCTGCTGGGGCTGAGACCAGTGTTAATTTGCGCTGCGGGTGAATGCGATCGATCAGCCTCGGGCGCGAGATCCGGTCAGCAGACCATTGGGGGAGGTAGAGCTTGGTTTCCAGGAAAGGGAGTTCTGAAGTAATAGGTCTCGCCGAGACAGTCATAGATCCGTTTTCATGCTTTGAGAAGCCTCTTTCGAAATGGCGAATAGGTTGAATTCACAGGTTTTTCGACTATTCAGAGCTTGGAGTTTCTACACTCGTGATCACGTCCTTAAAGGTTGCGAGTTGGACATTAAAGATTAATGCGGTAATCAAAACAGGAACTTTCCAAGATGATACGCCCTGCTAATTATGACTTTCAAGCTTTTGGTGCAAGCACTCTTTTGTGCTCAGGGCGATTGCCAGGGGCGTAGCTGCCTAACGTTCCGCTTCACCTGCCGTCAAAGATTGATTGAACATAGTCCGGCAACGACTGCGATCGCAACCGACTGCCCGAGCCATAGTCCCCGACTGCCCATACCAAGCTGGAAGTCGAGTACATGGCCTACCGATAGTCCAACGCCGCAGTAACCCAGTATATTCAACAGCATGGGCATTTGAGTCTCTTGAGGTCCTTGCAGAGAGCCGTATACAGCTTTCTGCAAACCATCTAGGCCTTGAGCGATCGCCGCAATAGACAGCAGCGGTAGCGCCAGGGCAATCACCGCCGCGTTGTCTGGGTTTTGCACATCCAGGTAGACGCTTATGACCTTTCTGGGAAAGAGCAGAAACGAGATCGAAGCTGCTGCTACAAACAGCATACTGATGCCGACTCTAACCCAGGCTGCCTGTTGAATGCCACAAAAGTCATGTCGCCCCAGCCACTGACCAACCCGTACCTTTGATCAGGCTGAGGTGGCAGCTAATAACGCCTGCACAATTTCTAGCCCTGTAAATACCTGCCAGGTAAAGAGCAATAGCAGAGTGGTGTTGATGGCGATATGGATTTGTCTTGCCCAGAGCTTCCCTCGCTGCATTAGCGGCACTAGCGCAGCGGAGATAGCGACCAGTACGGTCATGCCCAAACCGACAAACAAATGTGCGATCGCAGGGATTTCGCCTTCACTTAGATAGGTACTCACAATCCCTCCAAAGGCACCTGTGACCATAATTGCCAAAATGATTGCGCCCGATTGATAATGACGCATAGCGTATTTTCCTTGAATCAGCGCTTGCTTTATTTCGCCCTCGGCGTTGCGGGCGCGGCGCACCTGGAAGCCAAGATAGGCTGTATATAAAAGGTAGGCAAACAACCCCAGCATCAACAGAGGATGGATAAACTGGCTTAAAAAACTGAGGTTGATGTTGTTTGTCATCTCCATCTTTCGATCTCCACTTGTTGTTATAAATCTTGTTGTGAATCGTTAGGAATAAATAGCACTGAACCAATGGTGAACAGAATACTAGCCACCAGGTGCAGCACAGATGAGAAGGAAACACCTCGTACGTTTTCCAGAATGGCGTCTAAAACAAACATCAAAGAACCAATTAGAAACAGCCAGCTCACGAAAGCTTCTCGGCTGAGTTTGCCGCTGCTACGAGGTGTTATGTTCTCAGCGTTTTGTTTTGACGCTGAAGGCGATGTTTTGAGGTTTAGGGCAGTCATGATAGTTTCTCTGTGGTTGGTTTTTTGTGTCATTTGAATGCGATCGCCCACCTTTGTGTGTGCGTTGGCCCAAGCTATGATGGTTGGCTTGCCCTCGGGAGCGAGGTGTCTAACCTTGTAGACACCTGCTGGATACTGGAAGATCAGATCGTCACTTTCCTGTCTGGACAATGTCATCCAGTAGAGACAACTCTGTTTGCGGCTGCCAACCTAGTTGCTGGATAGCTTTCTGAGCAGACACTTGATTATTAATAGAGAAAAAGGTGGCAATTCCGCGCCCCCATTTGGCCACAGCGGACTCAAAAGAAATGCCTTCGGCTGGTGTATTGGTGGCGCGGCCAATGGCTAGCGCGATCGCAGCCTCCGAAATCCCAGATTCAGTCACCGCATGGAAAATGGAACCCGCGAGGGCTTGCGCTAGCGCAAGCACATAGAGTTGAGCAACATCATCGACATGTACTGCCGAAATTTGGTGGGTGCCCGGCGCAATATAGTGAGCAACACCCATTTCTTGAGCCTCTTGGAGTCGCATCGGCACGTAGCTGGTACCACCGCCCCGGCCATAAATATATAGCGGTAAGCGCAGAATAGTACTCCGGATATTTTGCTGAGCAGCCGCTAGAACTGCTTGTTCCGCCTTCGCCCGCTCGGCTAGAAGAAACCCCTCGGCAACCGGATAGTTTTCATCCGCAATGGCTGCTCCTGTATCTCCTAAGACGCTGGTATCTGAAGTCGCAACGAAAGGTTTTCCCGATCCGGCTAACGCCCGAGTAAACACTTCAATTACAAACACTTCAATTACCCGGATATCGGCTTGAACAGCGCCTGCCCAATCATCAAAATCATGAATAAAGGCTGTATGGATTATCCCGTCTGCTTCTTGGGCTGCGACTTCTAAGCCTTCAGGGTGTTGTAAATCTCCCATAAAGGGAACGATTTGTTGTCTCTCCAACCGAGTGGCGGTAGCGCTGCTTCTGGCTAGACCGATAACGGTATGACCCGAAGCTTGAAGCTTTTCTGCAACCACGCCGCCAATGTAACCCGTTGCACCCGTTAGAAATACTTGCATTGTCTTACCTCCCGGAGTTAAGCCAAGACCAGTTGAGCAATTTGAGATCGAGCAGTAGCAATTGAATCTGCCAGCTTTTGCCCGCCGTACTCATCGTTTTCGACATTCACAAACGTGATATCGGTGACGCCCAGCATGGCAAAGGCTTCTTTGATGTAAGGCGTGAGGAAATCCCGCTGGGTGTTACGACCGCCTGGAGCAAAGCCACCATCCCCCCTTGCCGAAATCACAAACATCTTTTTGCTATGCACCAGCGGCTTGTAGGGAAACTCCGGATTCTCTTCAGGGATATAGGCCCAGGTACGGTTAATGCGGACAATATTGTCAATGTAGGCTTTGAAGCCGCTGGACACTGTCCAGTTGTACATCGGTATGCCCATGACATAGATATCGACCGCCAAAAACTCATCCACCAGCTCTTCGCTAATGCGCAAGGCATCCTTTAGTTCCGGAGATCTTTGCTCGGCTGGGGTAAACGCAGCGGCAATCCAGGCTTCGGTTACGTGAGGAACAGGGTTGCGGCCAATGTCTCTGTAGGTGACGATGTCGCCAGGATGGGCCTGTTTCCACTGTTCGACAAATGCGCGGGTCATGCGGCGGGAGTGCGATCTCTCGCCTCGTGGGCTAGCATCCAGGTGCAGTATGTGAGCCATATTCTAGAACCTCCCAATTGGTAACGCTTTGTAAGCGAATTGACTACAATTACAAAGTAAAGAAAACGAAGGTTTCGAGATACTTGAAGCTTGCGTATTTTTCAGAATCCTGCGGTCAATTTTGAAAACGACTCAGATTTCCTATGTCACGCTCATCTCAGCATCCGTCGCAGTGCGGCTCTGAAGTCACCCCCATCGTCTCGAGTCAAGCGTTGGGCTGGCAACCGCTCTTAGCCGAAGAGTTTCAGCAACCCCCGGGCGGCACAGACCTGCCAGAAGCTTGGGCCGGGCATTCGATTGCACTTTGCCTGGCACCGCGCCCCCATCGCATTCATCAGGTGGTCGGGGACCGTCGCTATACTGGGCTTTACACAAAGGGTGATATCTCAATCACGCCTGCAAATATCCCAGCGTCCTATCTTGCCGAGGGGGACGACCATTATTTTCATGTGCAAATTCCAACCCCGTTCCTGCAATCCGTTGCCCAATCAGCTGTAGATCTAGATCCGGCTCGTCTGGAATTGTCTACGGAGTTTCGGATCCGCGATCCTCAGCTTGAGCAAGTTCTGACGCTGCTGCGCACCGAACTTCACCAGGGTAATGGCTGGGTTGGGCAGCTATACATTGAGTCGCTGGCCAATGTGCTAGCCGTTACCCTGCTGCGAAACTATGCGGGTGCTAAGCTTCGCATTGCCTCGTGTGAGGGCGGGTTGGGCGATCGCAAAATTCTGCAAATTTCAGACTATGTTCAGGCTCATCTAGATCAGGCCATTAAGTTAGCAGACCTAGCAGAGGTTGCTGGTATCAGTCAGTTTCATTTTAGCCGTCTGTTTAAGCAATCCATGGGTATGACGCCCCATCAGTATTTGCTTCAGCAGCGGGTTGAACAGGCAAAGCAGTTGCTGAAAGGAACGAAACTTGCGATCGCAGAAGTCGCCCTACAATGCGGGTTTAATAGTCAAAGTCATTTGACCACGCATTTTCGAGAAGCTACCGGAACAACCCCGGGTCGCTATCGCAAAAGCTAGCGACATGCCAAGAACGTGGGGGCTTCTGAGATCAGGGCTTATCTATAGCGTTTCCCATGCAAATGAGGTAGAACCTTAGTATCATTCAACAGATTAATTCTGCACCACATGAAGCCTTATTCAATTGATTTACGTCAGAAAGTTGTGGATTCCTATCTCGCAGGTGGAATTTCC
>JBCDDJ010000253.1:0-9378 GCA_039180385.1 Cyanobacteria bacterium P01_G01_bin.38
CAGACTCTTTTCAGCATTACTGATTTCTTGCCAAAATGCGCTAATTCGCTGCGCTGCTATATATTCCTCCCAAAGCAGCTTTAGCAGATCCGCTGCCTGAACATTGTTCGAAGAGAGTTCTTGATATAGCTCATCGAAGTGAGTTTTTGCGTCTGAATGAGTGCTTGGGTCTTTGGCGAGTGCGATCGCGCCTTTGAGAGCTGTTTGATATGCGCTGGCTGAGGTGTCCATCGTTCCTGAATCTGTTGTTGGCTATTCATACTGCTATGATATTCGGCCAGTTGTAGCTAGCTTGCATCTATCGTTGGGATAGACATGTCGGGGTAGATATAGCCTCTTTCAAAACACGGCTGGGGCGTGTCTCGAGCAGGCTATGTCCCTCCTGCCCTAGAATTTACGCCCAAGAAAATATCTCTGCGAATTCTTTCTTTAGAGCGATTAGTGCGTTTGTTTCACTCACTAAAATTAAGTCATTCCTCGATCGGCCCAATGAATTCGAGGGGATTTCCTTAGCGGCAACCTATTGTGAAAATTGCTATTCTTTGTCACCTAGATCACCCGATCTCCAGCCCCTTTGCAGGCGGATTAGAGGTCCACACCTGGCACCTGGCTCGCTCGCTGATTGCAAAAGGTCATGAGGTAACCACGTTCGCAAGCGGTGATTCTGATCCGTGCTTAAACCTATACCCCGCCACTCAACAGGCTCTACAGTTAGAAGCCTCTTTCCCACCTCAGCGAGATGCCATTAAGCGCACTGTCTACCAAAAGCTGATGCAGGTGATCCAGCGGGGTGGCTTTGATATTATCCACAACAACTCTCTCAATACGCTGCCTCTGTTGGCAGCGCATCGCTTGGGCATACCTATGGTCAGTGTTCTACATACTCCCCCGTTTGCCAAACTTGCAACAGCAGCTGCGATCGCACACCAAGCCCCCAATGCCCGCTTTATTGCCATATCCCGAGCCGTTGCCTCCCAGTGGCGCGCCTACGTTGACAGCAAAGTTGTTTACAACGGCATCAATGTGAGTCGCTGGGCCTTTAGCCCCACGGCAGTGCCTAAAACGGCCATCTGGTTTGGCCGTTTTGTTCCTGAAAAAAGCCCTCACGAAGCTGTCTTGGCGGCTCGAAAAGCTGGATTTAGCATCAGGTTGGCAGGCCCCGTTTCAGACACGGACTACTTCTCTCAAAAGATCGTTCCCTTGCTTCAGGACGAGCAGGTACAGTACCTGGGGCATCTCACCCACGCCCAGCTAGAGAAGGTCGTGGGCCAGTCAGCCGTATTTATTAAAACACCCCTGTGGCAAGAACCCTACGGCCTGGTATATGCCGAGTCGCTAGCCTGCGGCACGCCAGTGGCCACCTTCGACAATGGGGCGGGCAAAGAGATTTTAACCCGCGACTGTGGCCGGGTCGTGTCTTCTCGATCGGTTGAGGCTCTGGCCCGGGCAGTTCGGGCTGCAGCGCAGCTGTCGCGACAGGCCTGCCGACAGCGGGCAGAGCAATTTTGTCAGCTCGCCACGATGATCAACACCTACGAAGAGATCTATCGGCAGGTTGCGATGTGCGTCCAGTCAGCCTCAGCAGTTCACTCAATGGTGGCCTAGTCATGAAAATTGGTTGGTTTTTTAACCCGCAAGGGGCGGGACACAAAAATCGGCTTGCGACCCTGGTACCGCACTTTTCGAGTACCACACAGCTCGCGACCCTAAGCTATGCGGGCTGCACCCTGAGCCGCGATCTTAGCCTCGGCAGACGCGATCCGATTCCGCATCTGACCCTGCCGGCTTACAACACCCCCACCCGACACAGCTATCTCAGGGACCAAGTGTGGCAGGCCTTTCACGGGTTACAAATGAACTCAGGCGGCAATGCGCCTTTTTTCGCCATGCTCACCGCCTGGATAGCAGACTGGCAGCCCGATCTCATGGTCATCGATGTGGCTTTAGAGACTGCTCTGGCCGCCCGGCTTTGCGGTATCCCGGTTATCTACATGCGGCAGCACGGCAAACGGTGGGATTTAGGCCATAAAGTCGCGTATGAGGCCAGCCTGGCACTGCTGGCTCCATTCTCATCTGATATGGAACAAACTGACTGCCCAGGTTGGATCAAAAAGAAAACTTTCTACTCAGGTGGGTTTTGTCGATTTGACCCACGGCAGACGCCACCCTCCCCCTTTGTCTCTCAAGCTGATCGCTCCAGGCAGACTGTCAATGTTGTGGTGATGCTCGGCGCTGGGGGAACCAATATCAGCTACCCAAACATTTTCTCCGCCGCTGCGGCCACACCCCATTGGCAATGGGTCATCTTAGGTCAGCCAGAGGCCTCGCCAGATAGGTCTAACATCGAGCCTGGAGCTGTCTCTCCAAATATAAGACTGTTGGGCAAAGTCTGTGATGTATATCCCTATCTGCGGCATGCTGACCTGGTTGTGGCCAACGCCGGACACAACGCCGTCATGGAGATTGGCGCTGCCCGAGCACCGTTTTTTTGCTGGCCAGCCCAGCGTCCGTTCAAAGAACAGCTCTGCAAAGCAGCTACGCTTGAGGCTCTGGATCTGGCGGTGGTTCGCCATCGCTGGCCCCAGCCTCAGGACTGGCCCATGATCTTGACAGCGGCAAACCGAAAATCAAGAACCCAATGGCAGCGACTGCTGGACGTCGAGGCTCCCCAACGAGCAGCTCGTTTTATTGAGTCAGTGGGTCGGCGCTGTTTACCCGCCGTAGCTGCCTGATTGCGATCGCATCCGGAGACCACTCGATATAGCCTGCTTGAGCAAACGCGGACAGCCATTTTTCCATCGGCCAGCTGCCCCAGCGATCGTAGTAGACTTGGGCATTGCCAATGATACTGTCTAAATGCGGGTAGGGCGGAACCTGGCTAGCGTGGTATTGGTGATAGGCTCGAGCGCTAGGGATCCAGCGCAGCTCAATGGACTGCGTCTCTAGCAACCGGGCAAAGTCGGTGTCCTCGGCGCCATAGCCGCGATATGCCTCACAAAAGCCACCGACTCTCTCAAACTGACGGCGTGAGAGGCCAAAAGAGAGGGTCCAAAACAAATTATAATTGGGCTCTGGCTGCAAAAAGGTTTGTACTTGGGGATCGCGGATAGGATGGGGAGAGGCAATTTGCTGAAGCTGATCCAGGGTCCAGGTTGTCGACAGTGGTCGCTCTAGGTAGTACACCGCGCCCATCAGAACAGCATCAGAACTGGCGGCATGCCCCCTCAGATATTCGCTGATGCAGCCATGGTCGGGAATACAATCTACATCTAAGAAGAGAAGGAAATCTCCCTTGGCCGCTGCCACTGCCATATTTCGAGCTGTTGCCAAGGGCAATGCATCTGAGCTAGACAATTCAATTTGCTGATGTTTGAACGGCAGCGATGGCAGCTGTCGTTCGGGTTCATTCATGCGCACAACAATCAGTTCGTCAGGGCGGTGAGCTGACTGACACAGCCCTGAGACAAGACGGGTCAAGTGACTTTCTCGACGCTTAATTAGGGTTAAAACGGAAACTGTCGGTTTGTTCACAGCCGTTGCTAGAAATATAAGGTACCGCGATCGTTGGCATAGCCTACTTCAAAACAAGCGCCGGGCGCGTATCTCGAATTATTTGGGCCACACCTATAAAAACCGTGAAGAACTCCAGGCGACCCAAAAACATACCGACAATCTGAGTCCAGAGGACAGCTGTGGGCGCATCGGCTGAGGTTACACCAATAGAGAGCCCAACGGTACCCATGGTGCTAGCGTACTCAAACAAACTATCCTGAATAGGATAACCATAGGCCGCAATCACGGTACTCCCAAGGGCATACAACATGAGATATAAAAAGATAAACAGCCCCACCTGACGAATTTGCGCATCGCGCAGATATTTACGCTGTTCTCCCTGCCAAATCGAGGGTTCACTCACCGACTGCGCGGGCTTCAACATCTCGCCAACTTCCCATAGCAGGGCGCGATAGAGAATATAGACTCGCAGCTGCTTAATGCCCCCCGCTGTCGAGCCTGCGCCTCCACCAATCAGCATCAGGCCGATCATGATCATCCAACCCAGGCTATTCCAGTCGCCATAGCCCACGGTCGAAAAACCTGTGGTGCTCAGGGCCGTCACGGTCTCAAAGAGGGCCACCCGCACCGCCTTACCCAGGGTCGGATAGAGGCCGAGGGCCACCCCAAACAAAATGACTGCCGCTGCGATAGGTACGACCAGCAGCTGTAGACGCACCTGACCGTTATTGATCACCGACTTAAACTTGCGGTTGAACAGCAAGTAGATGGTGACAAAATTAAGCCCGCCAAAGATCATCAGCACAATGGTGACGGCTTCTACAGCGGGGCTATCCCAATAACCGATTGAGTTGGTTTGGGTTGAAAAGCCCCCGGTTGAGAGCGCGGCAAAAGCGTGGTTGATCGCATCAAACCACCCGACCCCTGAGATGCGGAGCGCTAAGATGCCGACGGCAATCAGCCCACTATAGAGACCCAGCACCAGGGTCGCAGAGCGGCGTACGTTCGGGGCCAGTTGCTCACTACGGCCTTCGGCGCTGCTGAGGCTAGCCCCGACCGGCCCGGCCAGCGCACTCAGGGTAATGATGGCCAGACCGGCCCCCCCCAACAGCTCCATCGTGCTGCGAAAGAGCAAAATCAGGTGCGAGGTCTGGGTAACATCTACCACCGATAGCCCTGTGGTTGTCCAGCCGCTGGTCGATTCAAAAACTGCCTGGGTCAGGGTCAGGCCGTCTAGCAGAATGAAGGGTAGGGTGCCAAATGCGATCGCCAGCAGCCAGGCCAGGACCACAATCACCGAGCCCTCTTGCAAGGTCAAACTCGACGATTTTTTAGGTGCAAGCCAGCGCCAGAGCCCCAGCCCCAGCCCACTCAATAAAAGCCCCGGTAGTAAAAAGCCCCAGGCCAAGTCAAGCTCTTCGGGATAGGCCACCAGCGCCACCAGCGGCGTCAAAATTCCCAACCCCACAATCAAACAAATCAAGCCAGTGTATCCCCAAATCGCTCGATAGCGCTGTTGTAAAAAGTGTTGATAGTGCATTATTCTCTCCCCACTAGCGCCTGCTGCGCTTCGCCATAGTGATTGCTCTCACTCACTAGCAGCAATCGATCGCCAGCGTGCAGATAGCTGCGCTGCTGCGGGAGCAGCACACTGCCCCGGCGGATTATGCAAGCCACAACGGCCCCCCGCAGATTGAGATCTCGAATCGGCTGTCCCACGCCTGGACTATCTTCTTTCAAGATTACTTCCGTAATGTTGACCTCACCATCCATCACTGGCATCAGATTTTTGATATCTTGAAAGTCAGTCTGCTGCTCAATGAGCGACCCCAAAATCTCCGTTGCGGAGAAGGCAATCGTTACCCCTAGCTTCTCAAAGATTTCACGATTTTCAGGGTCATTGACCAGGGCGATTGTGCGGGGGACACCATAACGGTCTTGGGCAATTTGACAGGCCACTAGATTGTCTTGATCTTGGGCTGTGAGCGCCAGCAGCACATTGGCTCGATAGGCCTCAGCACTCTCTAACAAGCGCGAATCGCTGCCGTCGCCCACCAGCACGGTGGCTTTTAAGCGTCGTGATAGCGAGAGAGCCTGCTCGGAGTTGGGGGCGATCACCGTAAGCTGATAGCCTTTACTCGCAAACTGTCTACCCAGAAAATAGGTTAGCTGATCGTCACCAATGACAATAATTCTCATGCGGATACCTGCTGAAACTGCTGAGACAGCGTGTGCAAGAAAGCGTCTGCTGATAGCTGGGTGGGGCTAATTGTGGCAATCTCAAATTCTCTATAGATGGACTCGCGGGCCGGGTCAAAAATCCGCGCCAGTACCTGGGGCACATCAAAAATGTGTTTGGCGATTTGGGCCACCATCAGATTGAGGTTGTCTTTGTCAGTCACGGCTAGCAAACAATCGGCCTTCTCAACTTTGGCGGTGCGTAGGGTGGCGGGCTCAACCGCGTCTCCGGTCACTCGAAAGCCGCTAAACTCGGCTGAGAGAGCTTCAAAAGCAGACTCGTGCCGATCGATCACCACAACGCTGTGACCCTGTCCGCTCAGGCGACTGGCTAACATTGCCCCCAGTCGACCGCAGCCGACCACCACAATATACTGATTCTTTTTCATAACTCCACTGATAAACAAACGGCAACTTGAGCTGATTTAGAGGCTGGGGCGAGACTTGAGGCTCGTCGTCGCCCGGTTGAGATTAGCTTTGGCAGGCTCGTAGCCGGGGTCAAGGTCAAGGGCCACCCGATAGTTTTTGAGCGCCTCAAGTCGGTCGCCCTTGATTTCTAACAGTTCTCCTAACAAGTTAAAAGCATCTGGTTTGTCAGGATGGGTGCTGATGGCGGTTTGAATCAGATCTATCGCCCGCTCAAACTGGCGCTCGTTGGCGTGGTGGCGAGCGGCGGCGACTTGGGAGGCATAGTCGGTCGGGTTCTCAGCGACTGTGCTGCGATCCAAGATTTGTTTGACTAAATCTCTCAGCTCGTTGGGGGTGAAGGGCTTTTGCAAAAAGTCTAATGCGCCTAGCTTCATCGCCTCAACCGCGTTGTCAACGGTGCCATGGGCTGAGATAATAGCCACCTTCAGCCCAGGCTGTTGCTCAATGGCCTGAGTCAGCACTTCCACACCGTTGAGACCGGGCATGTTTAGATCGAGCAGCATCAAATCGAAGGCTTTCTCTCTTAGAGTAGACAGCGCACTGCGACCATCGGCGGCAACCGCTGTCTCATGTCCCTGAGACTCCAACGCTTGGGCAATGGTCAGACGAATATTTTTCTCATCATCCACAATTAGAATATTAGGCATGAACAAATGCTCCAGATGAAGAAACAACGGTGGGCAATGTGAAGCTAAAGGTACTTCCTTGATCTAAAGTTGATTCGACCCAAATAGTGCCGCCATGGGCTTTGACGATCTCCTTACAAATAGCGAGTCCGAGTCCGGTCCCCCCCCGGTCCCGCTCGGTCTCAACCTGGACAAACTTCTCAAAAATACGAGACTGTTGGGCCTGGGGAATCCCCGGCCCGTCATCAGCGACTGAAAACGAAACCCAGGTACCGTGAGACTTTGCGGTCAGATCGATGTAGGTCTCAGCGTACCGCAGCGCATTTGCGATCAGGTTAGTCAATACCCAGATGATTTTGTTTGGATCGGCATCTACCTGAGGCAGATGCTCAGACACTTGAGACCGCACCTGAATCTGCTGGTCAACGGCTTGAACCTTAAGGAGGTCGATGGCTTTTGTGATCAGGCTCTCAGCCGCCGTTGGGGCAACCTGCATCTCAATGCGGCCAGACTCCATCTTAGACAGGTCGAGCAGCTCATTCACCAGACTACGCAGACGCTGTACGTCCTCTTGAGCCGCTAAAAGTAGCTCTTCCTCGCGCGACGAGAGTTTGTCTCGAGCAGACTCAATCAGCAGATCAATGCTCATCCCCATGCCCGTCAGCGGGGTACGCAGCTCATGGGAGGCCGTCATGACAAATTCGCTCTTGAGCTGATCGAGTTGCTTGAACTTAGTCACATCTTGCAGCAGCAGCACCCCCCCCAGACGCCGGTTGTCATCAGTTTTGACCAGGATAGTGCTGTAGCGATAGTGCTGCTCGCTCCCCGCCTGACGAAATGCGAGCGTGTCGGTTTCATCAACGGGGGATTGGTCAGTCTCTACCAGTGTTTGGAGAGGCTCAAATAGTCTTCTGGCCGTTCCCTCCGGGGCATCACAGGCTGCTTCTAGAAAGTGATGACCCTGGGCCCTGGCTGGCGTTGTGTTTAACAGCCGCGCCGCCACTGGATTGATCGCGATAATCGTAAACCGATCGTCTACGACAACAATGCCATCGCTGAGGCTATTAATCACCGCCTCACTGCGCTGCTTTTCGGCAACAATTTTATCTAGATTAAGGGCTCGAAACTTTTGCAGTCGCTGGCTCATCAGATTGATCTCATGGGCCAAGAGACCCAGCTCGTCTCGAGTTGTCACGGGCAGCTGGACATCATAGTTGCCAGAGGCAATCTGTTCCGCCGCCTGGGTCATTGACTTTAGCGGACGGCTCAGCTGTTTGGATAAAACCCAGCTAAGTCCTAGTCCTAGCGCAGCTGCCCCGCTGCCTGCTAGCGCCATGGATGCGATCGCATTTCGAGAAGCCTGCTTTGCCATCTCAGACGCCGATATCATGGCCGCCTGATTGAGCTGCCTAAGCTCAAGGGCAGACGCTCGAACTAGCTCAGATGAGGGCTGTATTTCTGCTGTGTAAAGAGATGTCAGATCGCGACTATCGCTAAGCCGCTGCGTTTGCAGGCGACCTATGATTTCTAGATAGGTCTGATATCGATCTTTGATACGCCCTAACGTCTCAGGCTCAGCTGCGAGGGTGACATTATCATTAGCGCGCCCCAACCATTGCAAAAACTTAATTTCATGCTCGAGAGAGAGAGTTTCGTCTGGCGACCCATCGCTGAGCATCAATCCTAACGCCGCATCGTTCTGATGTTCTAGAGCATCGAGCATGCCGTCTGCAGCCTCGATGCTGCGATAGTTCTCCTGCAGGATGGCGTCGCTGGCTCTTCCCAAACGCCAGAGATTGATAATACCCCACCCTCCTACCAGGATGATCAGCATCAAACTAATACCGTACCCCGACAGGATTTTTGCCCTTAATTTCACGGCAGCTGGCCTGCGATAATTATTAAAGGTCAGTATATCGAGCTGACGCTAGAGAGTACTATCCTCCTAAAGGAGGATTCACCTCGCTATGCAATATGTATAGAAGTTGATCTATAAAAACTATTCTTTTAGAAATAGAAAGGCCTCTCTGAGAGAGTAGAAATGCCCCGAAAAAGACTGAGCACTAGCCTCTCTGTTTTCAGAGGGCTAGTGCTCCTACGGCTAGCAGGCATTTGCCTGTGTATTCCTAAACCACAGCTTTTTCTTTGGACCAGACGCCATTTTCATCTTCGTCATAGTGCTCATGGATTGTTTGCCAGGCCAGATGCTCGGCCTTGGTCTCGTCATCCGTCTCGTCAAGGACAGCGTTGTAGCGCTCGATAAAAGCTTGTTGTGCGGCTTCGGAAAGGTGAGAACGAATTTCTGGCGACAGATCGTCTTGGCCGTTACAACGACCCGGGCAAGGCCGCGGTAGCGTTCTCTCGCCGAGATGGATCTCTTCGCCACCGTTGCTCTCTAATAAGAGCTGATACTCCCCTGATCGATCCGCTGGCACCTCGGCCATGAGCACAAACTCTCCGGCTTGTAAGCGAGTTTGATAAATAGCGGCCTTTTCCTCTGGCATACCCAGTGCAACCAGTGCTGAGACGAGACCCGCCCCTGCTCCGCCAGCCAGTGCGCCACTGGTGGCTC
>JBCDDJ010000254.1:0-9369 GCA_039180385.1 Cyanobacteria bacterium P01_G01_bin.38
CACCCCAGAAGCCGCAGGGATGTTGCTAGGTGAAGCTGGGCTAGGTCGTGAAGTCTCCCACAAATATCTCGATCACCAGCCCACCACAGCCGTGGGTCAACGATTCTACTATCTAGAGATCCCAGGGGCGCACCCCAAAACGATGCCCACCCAGGACGGGGAGACGATTGCCCGCCGGGCAAGCGATTTGAATATCACGTTCGATTTCCCGGCAAATCAGCTGCGGGCCTGTCTCTTTTTGAGTGAGGCAGATGCCCAAGCGATCGCGGTACGACTACGCCGGAGAGCCCCCATCGGCACAGTCGTGGCGCTGCTGCATGCGGTGCTTGGGCCAAAGTTAAAAGCAGCGCTATCGGGTCAGTTTGCCGGGCATGTCAAAATTATTCACGGCGCAGTCACGCCAGAATACGCCCGAGGTCCGGCCCTAAAACTGCTGCCCCAGGCCGTCAACGAACGCCTGACCCGACAGGTGATTGACTGGCTAGGATTGTTTTTGAGCAACTCTCTCAAGCAGCGCCCCCAAGATTTTGTTGCCGCCACAGAAGACTTTGCAGACGGCGTGACTCTAAAGGTGAGACTCAACCATCCCCCCGGGCTGGTGACCCTGTCAAAAGCCTTGCGTGGCGAGCCTATCAGTCTCTATAGCTTCCACTTCTCAGATGGGATGCCCGAGGCCAATGTTCAAGTTGCCGCCGGGTTTCACCGAGAGTAATCCATTCGGGTTGTAGGCTGGGTTGAACCTGTGAAACTACCTGTTTAGCGTTAATGCCTGGTTTCCAATCCCCCTTTTCAAGGGGGCTAGGGGGATCATCTGAAGCCCAAAACTCCGAGGACTCCCCCTCAGTCCCCCTGCTCATCCTCTACGGGCACTTTTTCGTGCCAATTCCTATCCCAATTTTGCAACAGAAATGAGTCTCGACCGTCTCGAAATCCTGCGCATACAAGTGGCTCGTCAGGTTGCCCACTGGGTGATGGCCGCCCAGCGCCTCGGCAGCCTGGATGACCTAGCCGCCCCGAGTGCCTGGGAGGGGTTAGAGCGATACGTTGGGGTAGTTTTACGTCAAAACCTGCTCACCGCCGTTCATCAACTCCAACAGCAGTCAAAGTTTTTACAGGCCCGGTGGGCGGCGGCAGAGACCCTCCCAGATCTCAGACAGGTCCAACATCAGCTGGTGCAATTTCGTAAACACTATCTGAGAACTGAGGTGTTACTCGACTTTTATGCCGATGCGATCAACACCCGCACAAACCCAACCATGGCTGCTTTATTACGTGCCTGTGACGCGCTGTGCAAACAAAGTATGACGCCTTTGCTCCATCCTCTGGGACAATCCACGCCTCCGGTACTAACTTACATTGACAAAGGGCTGGGCGCGTCGATCTTAAAAGCGGGTCTACGTCTCTGGGATGGTAAGACAGAAAGCGCCGTTGCTGCGATTAAGATTGTTCGACATAATCTCTATCGCCCCACAGCCCTGATCCATGAGTCTGGCCATCAGATTGCCCACATTCTAGGGTGGAATCAGGAACTCGCCTCAGGGCTACTGCGAGAGCTTTCACCAGATTCTGAGGATCTGGCTGAGATCTGGGCCAGCTGGGCCTCTGAGATTGCGGCAGATACGATTGCCTTTGCCTATACCGGGTATGCAGCCGTCGCTGCGCTGCACGATGTGCTGGCGGGGGGCCACTCGTTTGTATTCAACTTTGTCCCCGGCGATCCGCATCCCACCAGCTATGTCCGGGTGTTACTCGGGGTCGAAATGTGTCGTCAGTTTTTTGGCTCGGGACCGTGGGATGAGCTTTCATATGCATGGAGTCGCAGCCATCCGCTCAAGCGAGCTAACGCTGCCGTTCGAACGGTCTTAGAGCAATCGCTGCCCTTATTGCCAAAGGTGAGCGAACTGGCACTGTCTACGCCCATGCGGGCTTTTGGCGGGCGTAAGCTGGTGGATCTCATCGATCCTCAACGGGTGCAGCCATCTACCTTGCTTAAGCTAGAGTACCAACTGGGCTCAGCCCTCTACACCTCCCATCACTGGGTACAGGCAGAAGCGCTGAGGCTATTGGCCCTGTCTGGCTACAAAGCAGCAACCCAGCCTGAGCAATCATTAGAGATTTTACAACAGCAGCGAGATTGGATGGTCACCCTAGGGTCATCCTTGCAGGCAGCGTGAGGCAGCCTATGTTTGCTCGATTTAGAAACGCTTTTAGGCATATTCAACTATCCAATCCACTATCCAACCAACCCAAGGAGATAACTGCAATGACCAACGGAGAAACTCGACGAGAAAATGTCCAACCCCAAGGGGCCACCCCGACTCCAGCCCCTAATCCTAACCCGGCCCCGAGTCCGAGTCCAGCTCCAAATCCAGCCCCAGAGCCCCCCCCTTCCCCAGAAACAACCCAGGCTCAATCAGAATTCTCAGACATTAAACGAGCACTGACCGACAGGCAGGCCGATCCTGATCCTGAGCCAGGCTGGGTTTTACCCCGCGTAGATGACAAAGCGGCCTTTAGTGATCCCGCCCTCACCAATCCAAACCCACAGATCTAGATAACCCATCATATAGGAGTTCACTCATGTTTAGACGCCTCACCACCCCCTCCGACGGGCTGACCTTTAGAGACAAAGCCAGAGCGCTGTTTCGCCTGCATCCGAGCGAACTCTCAGCGCTACTCGAAATGGCCTGGGATTTTAGAGTCTGGGATCAAAACCAAGACCTGGGGCATCCCAGACGCCGGAGCGATATCCCAGGAGTGCCAGAATATTTGCTTAACACGTTATTTAGTGCTGCCCCCCCTCAGACGGGGCTGCCTAATTTCTTTGTTGGCAACCAACAGCGGTTTAGCGGCACCGACACTATCCCAGGTCGAGATGGCGTCCTATGGGATCATTTAATCTATGCCTATCTGATCGAAAATACCCGCATCTACGATATCTTTCGCAAAGTCATCTATGAATATCGCCATGGCGAGAAGCTGGGTGTCCCCCTAGCCAGCACCCAGCACTGGCTGAGAAACACAGAGGAACTGTTCTTTAGAGATGCCGCCCCCTTTAGCATCTACTCGGTGGGCAGCTACCTGCGCGCCGACTCTGAAGCCTCTCGCCGCAACGCCTACTACCGCATGTTTGGCATGGACCTGAACCACGGTATGGATAATGGTCGCACCTACGTTAAGCCCGAGACCGCAAACCGTGAGTTTATCACCACCTGGGAAGAGTTCTTAAGGGAGGTCTGGGTCGCTATCTCCAACCAAAACAATACAAGCGGTAGCAATCCCCAAGATGACGCGGCCATCCTCGACCTGGCCAAGCGTTTGCGCGACATGCTGAGAACGCGCCGCACCAACGGCAATCTCTCCCGAGAAGAGTTTTGGTACGTCTCGATGATGTCCTGGTTCCATCTAGCGGTGGAGTTTGATACTTCAATTGTTGCCTCGCTGAGAGCCGAGGGTGCCAGTGAAGAAGAGCGTCTTAAGAAGATAGCAGACCGGGTGAAACTGCCCGCACACGGCAAGTCCTTCTATTTCTTTTTGCTAGCCGATCGCATGTCTTGGCTTTTGACCCAGCTTGAGACCGATACCTACCTCGATGTGGCCGCTATCCCCGCTTTCTACACGGCAGGTTCACCCGTTGAGAGAGTGATGAGAGCCATTATCACCTACTGGTCTCAGTCAACAGGTCGCAACATGAAAGAAAAAGCCCGCTCCGTCTCTGTTCAAAACTAAGCTTCTTGGAAGCTATTTCCAAGACATCACCTTTATCAACTCTGACATCTTTGCAGGAGTAATCTATGACTGCGCCGTCTAATTTCGAGGCTTCTGATTATCAGCACGAGCCTGGCTCACCTTTTATAAATGAAACGGTTTTCACAGATGACGCTGCACAAGCTTTTCAGTCTCAGGCCCTTCATCGCACTGAACTCAAGCCAGCAAGCCCTTTTTTGGATGCCTTTGAACCAAAGCCGAAAGAGGTGTTCGAAGCAGAGCTTGCTGAGGAAGTGA
Source organism: Cyanobacteria bacterium P01_G01_bin.38 (assembly GCA_039180385.1). Lineage (GTDB taxonomy): Bacteria > Cyanobacteriota > Cyanobacteriia > Phormidesmidales > Phormidesmidaceae > SIO4C1. Next base: position 4,006 of record JBCDDJ010000254.1, read on the forward strand.
ATTTTCTTGCTGAGGAAAAAGAAGAATTCTACACAGAGTTCAGTGAAGATGAAGCTACGGAAAGTGTAGAGTTTGAGTCGGAGTCTAATGTTGAATCTGAATTTTCTGAAAGTGACAAAAAGCAACTAGAACTGCTCTTTAAAGACTCTCAGAAAATTTTCTCAGATTCAGAGTTGCGATTTAGAAGAGATATCGATTGGATTAGAGGAGTTATATCTCTAGTTGATGAAAATTCGAATGGTGTTATTAAGCATCTTCGCTATACGCGAGACTTATTTGAATGCCCTAAGGATAATACGGTCAAAGTAGATGAAATTGATTGGCCCTTAGTTATAATCATCGCCGGTCGTGAGGCTGCAGATAAAAACATACTTACACAAACTTCTCGGCCTAATAAACCAGTCATTACTGCAGGAAGAGATACCCATCCCGATGGAGTAGCAGGATTTGACTATTTATATAATTTTCTTAATCTCTTTCCAGATGAAATTCGAAGAACTGTTCACCCTGTCAAGAAAGGCTTTAAAGAAGGGCGTGAGGACAGAAAACCAGCTTGTATTCCTAAAAAATATTTGCTGGCTGGGGCAATTGTAAACATAGTCCATAGTGAGCGGATTTTTGAAAAGGAAGTTAGGAAGCACTTTGAAGAAAACGCAGACAAATTGCTGTCAGATTTGAGCATAGATGCCAGACGATATTGGGTCGCAATAAGTTTTGGTAGATCTGGCTGGATGCGGACCTTCGTAAGGAGATACAAAACGAAGTTTGATCAGAAGAAAATCACTGGATTAAACGCTATCTTAGAAGATGAGAGAATTAGACGCATAAAAAAAGGTAAAGATGGGAAACCACTCCCCAATCCCGTCAGACGGGCTTATCGTGCTGCTATTCAAGCGCGGATACTTGAGCGTTACAAGTTACCAAAGGATATAAAGGACTTCCTTTCGGGTCGAGATAGAAAGATTCCTTTTTGTGGAAAGCTTCCTGCAGACTATGATTGTGTCAGGCCACCACTACGCAATTATGAGTTCATAGAATCTGAAATTCAATCTTGTGCGATCTTGCCCATTTCAAATACTCCCAAGCCCTGCCGTTTTTATACGATAAAGTATAAAGTCGATTCCAAAGGATTGATTGACTTGGCTGGGCGTGCATACGATGTCACAAATAACAGACTGAAGCTTGCTCAATGGATCAACAACCATCCGTATAATCAGCGCTTCAGGTTGAAAAGTAACGCTAGCAAGAGTTTTCCAAAAGGACGTATCTCTTTTAATCCAAGATTTGCTAGAGATGTCATGCAACAAGCAAACTCTACTGGTCTAGCGCCTCGTGGCAATGCTTTTGCAACCATTTTTATTCCCCCGCCACCAAATTGGCTAGGAAAGACATTTTCATCATGCACTCGTCTAGAAGCAGAATCTGAAATAGAGCAGGAAGATGCGATATCAGAATTTTGGCCTATAGATGAAGCGTTAGAACCTGAGTTGGCTTGGGAACAGCCTTACAGATTTGAAATAGAAGAACATGATGAAAGTCCTTTTGGCGTAGGCTTTCTAGAGGAACTTGATGTAGAAAAAGTAGATAGTGCAGAATCTTCTGAGATTGAAGACGATTTTGATGGTGAGACCTGGCGTGAAGATGAATGGGAGGATGAGGTATCAGAAAATGAGACCTGGCGTGAAGACGAATGGGAAGATGAAGCGCTCGAATCTGAATTCATCTCCGACGAGTTCGCTGAATCAGAGACGCTAGACGACGAATTTCTAGATGATGAAACACTGGACGACGAATTTCTAGATGATGAATTTTCAGACAATAATTTTCTAGACAATGAGACCTCAGATGATGAGTTTCTGGATGATGAGGTGCTGGAAGCAGAGTTTGAGTTCGAAGCGTTTGATGACGAGAGTGTACTTTTTGACCAAGAGGTAACCGTTGCAACCCGACCAACACCGGGTCGATTCTATCAAATACGATCGGGTGATAATTTACTAAAGATAGCTGGAATAGCTTATCGAGTAGGCTCAGGAGCAAGAAGGTTAGCCTTCGCAAAATACATCAATGGGCATCCCTTAAATCATCGATACTATGTCAAAAGCCAGAAAACTTTCATTAAGCAGCATTTTCCCGAGGGGATTATTTCATTCTTTCCAAAGTTTAGCTGTGACGTTGACACCTTGCTAAAGTCAAGTAAAAAACTTCCGTCAGGCAAATGTTTTGCTGTGATATGGATACCGCATGACAGAGCTTCTCATCATTCTTTTTTAGGGAAAGGTAGAAAGAGAGCACTTGTGGAAACCGAAGTTGAGGATGAACTCTCAAAACATCAGACCAGAACAAGGATAAAAATTCCGAGTCATCTAATCAAGGAGATTCCTTATCGTTGGACTTGCCTCCTTGAACTCACTTACAAAGATCCAGACGATGCTCAGGCGCTACTTCATTTTATAGGGACAGGTTTTTTGATTGACAACAACCATATTCTGACGGCTGCGCATAATCTTTTTACCGTAATCCAGGGCTCAAAAAGGACCCCTAAGCCCATGCAAGTATCGTCTATAACGATAGCGCCAGGTGCAAATGGGTGGCAGAGCAAAGATTATTTGTTTGGGGTTTATGAAATAAAAAATGCTGATGACCATATCGCAGCTCCCAACCAGTGGTTGAGAAGAAACAGAAGATTCCAGAGTTTAGCTATACCCTCATCCCGGAAGAAAACCTTCCATATAGCGCCAGACAAGGAAACATCGCGATTTGATTACGGTCTTATCAAATTGGATAAAGATATTGGTGCTAGTCTTTTTAAGAAAATAAGCAATGAGCCACTGGGTCACTGGGGCGATCGAGAGACATCCAAAATCAAATCCTTTAACCCACGAACCTCAATAAAAGGTGACGTACACATCTGCGGGTATGACAGATGGTTAGTCGGGCGTAGACAAGGATTTATACAGTTTAAAGCATCCACAGGTGTGACTTCTATTGACGTAGGGAGTCGAGATCTTATTGAATATTCAGAGCATAATACAGAATCTGGAATGAGCGGTGGCCCTATTTGGATTGAGCGTCAGGGGCACCAACGGCTCATAGGCGTTCATGGCCATAGAGGCTACGGTTTGTTGCTGACATCAGAGGTCCTCAGAGATATCGAACAGTTGAAGCGTCAATTGGGCTAGCCGAAGTTGTTTAGGTTGAGGGCATACGGTGCTGTAGGCATACGGCGTTGTCGTGGGGGCGTTTTGACTAAACCGGTAAGGTGAAATAAAACGTAGTGCCCACTGCTGGCTCGGAGTCTACCCAGATGCGGCCGCCGTGGCTTTCAACAATCTTTTTGCAGGTGGCTAAGCCAATACCAGTGCCGGGATACTCGTCTTTTGTGTGCAACCGATGAAAAATTTGGAAGACCTGCTCAAAATGCTCAGAGGGGATGCCAATGCCATGGTCATGCACCCCAAACAGCCACACATTCTCTTTGGGTTCAGCGAATATTTTTACTTGGGGGGGCTGCTCGGGGGGATGATACTTGAGGGCATTGCTGACCAGATTTTGAAAGAGCTGCATCAGTTGGGTCTCATCAGCGCAGAGAGTAGGCAACCCATCCCTGGTAATCACCGCATGGTTCTCGGTGATCATCGGGTGTAAATCAGAGAGCACTCGTTCGATCACCTGATTACAATCTATGGACTCACTCGATGGCTCAGTCTGGCCAACCTTAGCATAGGCCAGCAAATCTTGAATCAGCTGCGACATGTGCTGACTGGCATGAATAATTTGAGTAATGTATTTGTTGACGGGCTCATCCGGGCGATTTCGGTAGGTATAAGCCAGGATTTTGGCAAACCCGAAAATGCCCTGGAGGGGCTGCTGTAGATCGTGGGAGGCCACATAGGCAAATTGCTCTAGCTCAGCATTAGATCGCTCCAACGCTTGGGCCCGCTGCTCTAGCTCCTGGATTCGTTCCTAGACTTTTGTTTCCAAACTTTCATTGAGCTGCCGTAGGTCCTCCTCCGCTTGTTTGCGGTCGGTGATACCCGCGTGGGTGCCGATCATCCGCACAGGGTTACCGGCTTGATCCCGTTCGACCACCTTGCCCCGATCCAAAATCCATTTGTAGGTGCCATCTTTGCAGCGCACCCGATGTTCATTTTGGTAAATTGGGGTCTCACCGCTCATGTGCCGTTTCATGTCTGCATAGCACTGGGTTTTATCCTCAGGATGGACCCGTGAATCCCACTCATCCAGGCTGTTACCCACCTCAGGGTCTGTATGGCCCAGCATGGCTTTCCACTGGTGGGAGTAAAAGACTTCATTAGTTTGTAGATTCCAGTCCCAGACACCGTCGCCTGCGCCTTCGAGGGCAAACTGCCAGCGGGCCTCACTTTCCCGCAGGGCGTCCTCACCTTGCTTGCGATCGGTGATGTCCCAGTTCACCCCAATCATACGTTGGGCTTTGCCGGTGTTATCCCTCAAGGTGATCGCATGGGCTTCGATAAAGCGAATCTGTCCATCGGGCCACACCACCCGAAATTCGGTGTGAAAATCCTTTTCTCCGGTGATGGCGGCCTGAATCTCACCGTCGGCTCTTTTCCTCTCGTCAGGATGAACACCGCGTTTCCAGGCTTCATACGCACCGCCAAAGGTTTCTGCCGTAATGCCATACAGTTCATACATGCGATCATCCCAGATCAGCCGGTCTTCAACCAGGTCAAAATCCCAGACGCCAATGTTGGCAGAATTGGTCGCCAGAGCTAACCTTTGCGTCATTTCATGGATTTGGGCTTCGGTTTGCTTGCGGTCGGTGATGTCGCTGATTGAGCCTGCCATCCGTGTCGGCTGACCAGTTGCATCCCAAATCGCTTGCCCCTGGGCATGAATCCAGCGATAGTCGTCCTGCTTAGTCCGCAGCCGATATTCCACGTCGTAGGGAATGTGTCGTTCTAAATGGTCACTGACGGTCGCTAAAACCCGATCATGATCGTCAGGGTGCAGTCGCAATTCAAAAGAACTGAACTGATTTGCCATTTCATGGTTTTGATAGTCCAAGATCGCCTTAAATCGAGGCGAGTAGTAGACCTCATTGGTGAGAATATTCCAATCCCACAGGCCATCGCGGGATGCCTTCATCGCTAGCGCGTAACGTTCCTGACTCTCCCGTAGGGCTGCTTCAGTTTGTTTCAGGGCATCAAGCTTTTCAAGCAATAACGCATTGAGTTGCTCTTGTTCTATGGTCTGTGAATCCATGGTCTGTGAATCCATTTTGGGTACCAGCACATGCCAATAAAGGCTAAGAAAGGGCATGACAAGACGAGGCATGACCGGACATGCCTCCAAGCTATTGATAGCAAAGGGGGCAGACTAATC
>JBCDDJ010000255.1:0-9354 GCA_039180385.1 Cyanobacteria bacterium P01_G01_bin.38
AGGGTGGAGATCAGCGGCTGGGTCTGTGACCATTGCTCAGTTTTGACCAGCAGCTGTAGCTGATTGAGCCAGGCTTCTACGCGGGTGAGGGGGTGGGTGGCCATCGCAGCAGCTTGCTGATAGCGAGATAGCGCCGCATCAGTCTCCTGGCGAGCGGCCAGAGTATTGCCCAGACCGATCAGCGTGGCGCTGGCCTGATCGGCAAAGATCGGCTGGGTCTTGGCCAGCGACTCTGCGATCGCTAGACTTTCGGTTAAAAGGGTTTGCGATCGCGCTAAATCGCCCACTGCCTGCAGGGTCGTTCCCAGGAGTTTGAGCCCAGTGGCTTTAACCGCCGGGTCAGGCTGGGTTTGGATTGCTGAGAGGGCCTGCTCCAGCAGTTGCTGAGCTTGTTGATAATGGCCCAGGCTCTGCAAGGCCCTGGCTTGATTAAGCTGAGCCCCCAGGATGCCAGTGGCATCATCCGCTGATGCGTAGGCTGAGGCGGCTTGTTTCCAGGTGTCAATGCCCTGCTCAGGCTGTCCTGAGACCAGCTGCAATTGCCCTTGCAGGTTTAAGACGGCCCCCAGGAGAGCTGTTTCGGGTTCTGGGAGGGTTGCCAGCTGGGCTTGGCTGTGGCTATTGGTCTGCTGCGCCTGGGCCCACTGACCCAAATTAAAATAGGCCAGAGCTAAGTAGTGCAACGCCCTGGCCTCGCCCAGGCGGTTGTTTTGAGCCCCATACTCCGTCGCGGCTTGTTGCCATCGCTCAGCCGCCGCCGCTAGCTGCCCCGAGGCAAACAAAGCAGAGCCCTGATCGATGAGCGGTTCGATCAGCGGTTCGCTGGCCTGGGCGAGGTGAATGGGGGCGACCTCACGGGCTGTGACAGGGGTTACCCAGACCGCTAGCCAACAGCTGACCACGGCGATGAGTAGCAGCCAGCCGCGCCTCCAAAAATACCTGTTAAATGCCTGCGTCATTCCCATTCCCAAGAGTGCCATCTAGCTGTTTTATTCAACAGACATCTTGCAAAATCGGGACGTCACTTCGGGGAATTTCGGGAGAGAGGTGTATTTCTTAACTACGAATCTTTCCTTGATTTGTATAGATATAAATCAATGATTTCATCAAGAAATTCTCCCGGTTAGCATTGGCAGGATTCGTATGACTGAGAGCACAAAGTTCACCTTTGGGCAAAACTTTTTAGCCTGATAAAGTGCTATGGGAATGAGGTTATATGCGGTGCCCAGTCGGTCTAAGCTGCCGACCACCGGCTGGGGAATAACAACAGCGTTGCTGGGTACCCTGCTCGGGTTATCCGCTACGGCTCAAGCTCAAATCAGTCCAGACAATACGCTGCCGACTAACTCTGTTGTGCCTAACGGCTGCACGGTTTGTCCGATCACGGGGGGGACTGCCACCGCGGATGGTCAAACCTTGTTCCATAGCTTTCAGCAGTTCTCGGTGCCGACGGGCGGAGCGGCACTGTTTCAGAACGATCCGTCCCTGGCCACCATCGTCACCCGAGTGACCGGGGCGCTGCCCTCTGACATTGACGGTGCGATCGCAGCCCAGGGCAGCGTTGATTTGTTTTTGCTCAACCCCAACGGGATTATTTTCGGCCCGAATGCCGTTTTGCAGGTGCCGGGGTCCTTTATCGCCAGCAGCGCCGACAGTCTGGTGTTGGCCGATGGCAGTGAGTTTAGCGCCACCCAGCCCAATGCACCCTCGCTGTTAACGGTCAGCACCCCGATCGGATTACAGCTCGGGGCCACCCCAGGAGACATTCAAGTAGCGGGCCCCGGCACATTTCCCCCCACGCTACCAGGTTTATTCGTTACCCCTGGCCATACGCTGGCATTGGTTGGGGGCAATCTTGATATCCAGGGGGGCACGGTGTCGGCTCCCTCAGGTCGGTTAGAGCTGGGCAGTGCCGCCCAGGGTCCTGTTAGCCTCGCCCCTGTTGCCAATGGATTTGACCTGGACTATGACGCGGGTCAAGATTTTGGGGCAATTCAACTCAGCCAGGGGGCACTGCTCAACGCCAGTGGACCGGGGGGCGGTGACATTGATTTGCAGGGACAAACCATCTTAGTCGAGGATGGCTCTCAAGTTTTAGCGGTGACCCTTGGGCCTTTGCCAGGGGGGGATTTACGCGTTAACGCCACCGACTCGCTGACGGTGCAGGGGGCTTCGGCAGATGGTCAGGTGATCAGTCGGTTGAGTACGGATACAGTCGCCGAGGGGGCTGGCGGCAATTTGATTGTGGAGACTGACCAACTTCGAGTTCGCGATCGCGCCCTGCTCTCGGCGTCTACTGCGGGTAGCGGGGCCGGGGGGGACTTGATCCTGCGGGCCACCGATCTGGTTGAACTGAGCGGGTCTGGGTTTGACGTGTTACAAGTCCTGTTACTTGAGGCTATTCAAGGTAATCTGGACATTTCTGCCGCCGAGAGCGGTCTGTTAGCGGGTAGCGACGGATCGGGGGCAGCGGGTCAACTGCTCATCGACACGGCCCGGCTGCGGCTGCAAGATGGGGCATTAATCTCGACCACCACCAGCGGTAGCGGGGCTGGGGGCGATGCTGTTGTCAATGCGACTGAGTCAGTTAACATTATCGGTTCGATTTTCTTAACCGGCGCTCTCCAGGGCACCACCCAGGATGCCGGAGATTTAAGCCTTGATACCCAGCGTCTGGTCATCCGCGACGGTGGACTATTGCAAACCTTCACCTTTGGGTCGGGGGATGGGGGTGACCTGGTGATTAACGCCAGCGAATCAGTCGACCTGCGAGATACCCCGGTGGGGGCAATTGCCCCTACCGGCATTTTTGCCAACAGTATTTTTGGGACGGGGGCAGGGGGCGATATTGAAGTCAATACCCAACAACTTACTAACGAAGGCGGTGCTCAGATTGGTAACCAAACCGGCGCACTCCTGGGCACGGGCTTAGTCCCGTTGGGTGGGCCAGCGGGGGATGTCATTCTCAAGGTGGGGGGCACCACTGAAATCGTGGGTCTGTCCCCCGACGGGCGATTTGGCAGTGGTCCTGGTACCTCTAGCTTTAGCGGTGCCCCGGCGGGAAATGTGGTACTCAATACGGGCAATCTCTTCATCCGAGACGGGGCCAATATTTCCACCACCACCTTTAGTGATGGGCCGGGGGGCAGCCTCACGGTCAATGTGGTTGATGTGTTAGAACTCAGCGGCACTGGCACCAGAAATCCGTTGGGGGTACCCGTGGAGCTGCCGAGTAGCCTGGTCTCTTCTTCGGGGCGAACTGATTTTCCGGGCCTGGTGGGTAACGGTACGGCTGGGGAGTTACAGGTGACCGCTGGGGAGTTGATCATTCGGGATGGGGCTGCGATCGCAATCGATAGCCTGGGTACGGGAGATGCTGGCAGCTTGAATGCGACCGCCGACCTGATTCGATTGGACAACGGTGGCACGATCAATGCCGCCACGGCGGCTGGTGCCGGGGGCAACGTTGGGTTGCAAACGCCGATCCTGTTGCTGTTACGGGGCAGTAATATCAACACCGATGCCGGTAACGCCGACGGTGGCAACATTACCCTCGACACCACTTTTCTGATTGCCCTCGACAACAGCGATATCACGGCCAATGCCCTCCAGGGTCGCGGCGGTCGGGTCAGCGTCACCGCCCAAAGTATCCTCGGCACCGATTTTCGAGAAGTCCTCACCCCCGAGAGTGATATTACGGCTACGTCTGCCCTGGGGCCTGAGTTTAACGGCAAGGTGGAGCTGAATACCCCCGACCTCGATCCGGATCGAGGGTTGGTGGCGCTACCGGTTGTCGTCAGTGACCCTGACGATCAGATTGCGACCGGCTGCCCAGCCGATCGCGACAATCGGTTTGTGATCGGGGGACAAGGGGGCTTACCGCCTAACCCCGCCCAGCGGCTAGACGCCTCGTCTGGAAGTTGGCAAGATTTGCGATTTTTGAACGGGGTTGAACCGGCGGTTGTGACGGCAGCGCCGGACAGTCTCCCTGGGGCTGAACGGGGTGCCGTCGCAACGTCCTCGCCTATCCATGAAGCCAGCCAGGCCGAGGTCAATGAATATGGACAGGTGATGCTGATCGCTAACTCATTGGAGGTTCCCCGTTTCAGTTCTCAGGGCACCTCTTCTGGAACCTGCGCTGCCAATCGCTAAGCAGGATAAGCCAGCAGGTTGTCAAAAGCGTCCCTATTCTGCAATGGGAGCCCCCTCAAAGATTGCTGTTTCAGGAACAACAATTGGGTAAGGAAGATATTTGCCCTAGAGTGATATTTCAGTTATGCTGTTTATACCGAACGTTCGGTATAAATCTCTGTTCAGAAATAAATGCTGGACGGACAGGCTGTGTATGCTGTTGTATCCTGGGTCTTAAAATGAGCATCTTTACCCTATCTGACCTATCCCCTGGTCTCCAGGAGAGGGTTACTTATCAAGATTTGGCAGCGGGTCAAATCCTCTATCAGCAAGGTGATTTTGCCGAATCGCTTTTCTTTGTAAAGTCAGGGCGGCTGAAACTGGTGACGTTTTCTGATCAACAGATTATCAATCATCTTTTTGTCCAGGCGGGTGAAAGTCTTGCCGAGAATTCATTGTTTTCGGATACCTATGCCTGTACGGCGATTGCGGCCACAGCTTCACGCATTGCTAAGGTGCCAAAGGCACTCTTTCTAAAAGAAATGCACAAGCGGGTCGATCTCTATGAGGTGGTTTCAACCCAGCTCGCCCATCGCTATCAAGAGGTTAAAACCCGGTTGGAGTTGCGCAGCATTCGATCTGCCCAAGAGCGGGTATTGCACTATCTGCGACTGCAGTTGAGCCCTGAGCAATCAACTGTGACCTTGGCGCTACCGCTCAAGGATATTGCGGCTGAGCTGGGCCTGACGCCCGAGGCGTTCTCACGAACGTTATCACAGCTTCAAAGCGAGGGTGTCATCTCTCGACATGGGAGAAGGATTGCGATCGCGTGACACTCACTTCAATGCTGGCTGCTATAGATTAAGGACAACCCCCATGTTTTCGCCGCAGGTCTCTTCACCTGAAACCGAGCGCGGGGTTGCACTGCAAATCAGCACCTCATCTGTCTGATGGGGACCGGTGGGGGCTCTAATATAATCAACGGTTCCACAGAATATCTGGGTCGCACAGGTGCCGCAGTTTCCTTGACGGCAAGAAAAAGGGGCTTCAATACCCATCGCTTCGGCAAGCTCCAGCAGCGTCCCTTGGGCAAGGGTCCATTTCGTCTCGACGCCGGATCGGGTAAAGTAAACATTCACAGGCTTCTCCACCGGAGGACCCAGTGTAGGAGAGGTGGGAGTCTGTTCGGCCAGGGTTTTAGCCGCCTCTTCCCAACTCCCTGTGCGCTCCAGGCTGGGAGAGTATTCACCAAAGGTAAATCGCAGCGGCAAGCTCTCCTCCACTCGAATGGCCTCTAAGGTGCGAAATCTAAGTAATCGCTCTGCGCCGACGAAGGCAGCTACTTCTGGCCCGGTCCATATTACCTCAACGTCACACCTGAGATACAGCAGATCACCCCGTTCAAAATCGATGAACAAAAGACCTGCTTTAGGATTGATCAAGAGATTGCCAACCGTATTAAAAAACAAGTTACCCGAAAAATCAGGAAATACAAACGTTTTATCGTCTTCAACTTTTACAAACCCTGGCTTGCCACCGCGATGGGAGACATCTGCCCCATGGGATAAATTGGGTGCCCAATTCTGGGCCGAATGATCGGATGCTCCGGCGGCATAGGCGGTGGCGATAAATAACGTATCTGCTGAGGCGATCAGGGTTTGAGCCACCTCATCCAGGCAATCGCTTCGACGTATTGGATGCTTTATTTCCGGTGTATCGATCTCAGGTAAATATTCGATAGCGCGAGTTTGAATATATTGCGGACAGTTGCCAAAACTCTGATCGAGTAAGATCTCAAACCCATTAGTGTTGACGGCCCCTACTCGACCTGTCAGCCGATTACGACGGCGATTTTCGACTTGAAAGCCCAGGATACCTAGCGGAACTCCCGGTGCCAGAGTTGTCTGTAGCGGAGAGCCAAACAAAGGACGCGCCGCCACCTGTAATCTCTGCGGATCGGGGGAGGAGATAAATCCGGGACGCGCCACCACAATTGAAGCCCAGGGCCATCCTTGCTGATCACTGGTGCCGATCAACAAAAAGGGCAGGCTTTTGTAAAATTCACGATGTTGATCGGGCATGTAATCCCGAATGAACCGTCGCCCAATGGATTCAACTTTTTCTCGGATACCCAAACGGGTTTGCGCATCTTGTTCCCCCTGATGAAAGGGAGATTCAATTCGGTTCCAGCCTGCATCAGCCACGGTAGCCTCCAGGTTGATCAAAGCTCAATGTGAGCGTGCCTCATATTTTTAAAAATTTTACAAGTTATCGTGATAATAGTCCCGGCGAGGAAGGATTACACCATCCTGCCTCAGGATGCCGGAGCGATTAGCTCCATGCGAATGCCGCCCGGAATGTAGAACATCATATGCTGGGTGGGGCCACCACCCAGCGGTTCAGGAGGGAACTCAATCTCGACCCCGGCTGTGTTGATCAAGGTTTGATAGAGAGATTGGAGGGTTTCGAAACTATCAACGGTTAGGGCAAAGTGATGCAGGCCAATCACATTTTTGCGATCAAAGGGTGTCGCCTTGGCTGGGTCGGCTGCTCGCCAGAGGGTTAATAAGAGTGTGCCATCCGAGAGAAAGTAGGCTGGATAATCGGGGACTTCACCCACTTGCTTAAAGCCAAACGTATCTACAAAGAAATCACGCGCTGCTGGTAAATCTGGAACGGTGAGTCCAATATGATGAGCGCCTTTCGTGATTGCCATGAACACTATCTCCAATAGAGTGATTAAAGTATATCGACGAGTTGAGTCGGCAGGCAGGACGTCCGTTCTAGAACCTAAAGAGAGAACTTTTGGGAAAAGCATACAAGATTTCTTCCAGAGATGCCTTAACCAGGGTTAAGTTTGCCAGATTCGGAAAAGTCTCCTAAAGTCAAAAGTTTTCTAGGACAGCTTCTGAGGACTCAGAGGATGGCGCAACGGTGCCGTAATCACGTTCGAAATCAGGGGTCAAAATCGCCGAATTGACCTATCTCGAGATCTGCAATAGATGAACGATGGGGTCCGCTTCGCCCCGCCTCAGCGCATAGTCTAACGCCGTCCGATCCCACTGGTCTTTGACCGTGGGATCGGCTCCATGCTCGAGTAAAAGTTGGGCTAACTCCGTATGGCCCTTAAAGGCCGCCAGAATCAGGGGCGTCACACCTTCGCCGTCAATCCAGTTGACATCGGCCCCCGCGTCAATCAGCACCTGAGCAATCTCGGTAAAGCCGTCGCGGGCCGCATAGGTCAGGGCCGTATTGGTATGGTAGACAAGATTGGGGTCAATGCCGGTTTGCAGGTGCGATCGCACGGTGTCTAAATCACCGGCCAGGGTGGCCTCAATCAGCGGCGGTGGCGCAGGGGAGGTCGCTGAGGCAGGCGGGGTGGGGCGACTACAGGCGGGTATTCCCAAATAGAGGAGGGGTGCGATCGCAAGCAGAGATATAAAACGCACGGATTTAAGCCCAGTTCGCATTCCCTATATACCTTAACCCGCTCAGGGCGTTCAACTTAAGCCGGGAAATCTCGGTAGGTGAGCAGCCAGTCGTCAGTCGTCAGTCCCCTTCTGACTACTGACGACTGAACACTATCCTCGGGAAAACTTTTCGCTTGAAGTTGGGATCCAGGTTTAGAACCTTGAAGACAGCTTCAATAAAGCGTATTCCAGTTGCTCTAACCGTTGCTCTAATACAGTGTCTTTGCTCAGGTAGGCCTTACCTTGTGCCATGATCTTCTCGAGACGCTGCGAGATTTTTGGGCTATGGCGGCTCAACAGTAAAGGAGATTGTTGCCAGCAATCTTGCCAATGTGCGGCTGAGCGAAGCCCTGAGCGGACCCCACGACCGTATCGCGGGTAGCCCGCCAGCGGTGGTAGTACCTGGGGGCGATAGGTGAGATCCATCGAGGCACACCAGTCTTGCCACTTAAATCGCAAAATACGAGGGCTGGTGACGATCGGTATCCAGGGCACCCGTAGGGCATCGGCCACAATGGCACCGTGCATCGCCTCGGCCAGCAGGACTTTGACTTGCCCGATAGCCTCTAAAACCTGCTCGACGGGCCCGCGCGGATCGATGTAACGAATCCCCAGGGGTTCGCAAATCTGTTTCCAGTCGGTGGCGGCATAGTTGGCGTGGTGAATGTGGGGTATAAACCCGTAGTCAGAGGTCTTGTCGCCAGGGGTCGTAAAGCATCGATTGACTAAAATGCCGCCGTCAGCAATAGCCGTTTTCTCGGGCAGTGCGAGCACCGCGGCGGATAGGGGACCTCGCACACAGGCAATTTGCCAATGTTGAGGAATTTGTTGGATAGGCTGCTCATAACCCGCTCCGGTGCTAAAAATAATCAGTCGCTGGGCTGCTTTTGTACGCTCTGCCAAAAGACTGTTTAGCAAGGTACCGGTCCCGATAAAGAGGGTTGAGTCGTCGTCATCAAAGCTGCCGGGCATCAGCTTTGGCCATAGCCAGGTATTGAGTGCGTCGCCAAAGTTGGGCATGCGATCGCGACGCTGGTAATAAAACAGCTTCATAGGAACACAATTACGGTCGTACATGGGTACTGCCGAGGGGGTAGATACATCGGCACACAGACAATTGATGACGAATGGGTGTATAAATCTTTCAAGTCATCATTCATCAATCCAGGTTGATTTTTATAGATTTACTTTATAGATTTACAACGAAGCCGCTGCAAAACTTAGCCCCCTCTTAGACCACAGCTCTAGATGCACATAGACCATAACAGTAGCCATATATTAGATGTCCCCTATTTTCTCAGCTGTATTAGCCGGTTTCCAGCTTTAACGCGATAGCTGTGTATCCAGGTCCGAGTCAGCTGTGAGCGTCTCGGGTGGGGGCGGGTGCGCCATTGTTCGTAAGCAGGAACAGCAACTTTTTCTAGAAAATCACGCCATTTTGGGTAAATGTGTTGTGGTTGATACAATTTAGCCCGAACGATGCCCTCATTTATCAAAGCTTCTCGTAACTTTGTGTTTTTTGGAGTTGCCTTAAATGTTTGAACAAGGTTGCTGATGAGTCGGCTTCAAGATAATCCAGGCCGCTGCGCCCGGTTGCTCGGTAGGCTGACTCTGGGCCCAAAATAGCGGGCACCCCTGCCAGGCGTTGTATAGCTTGGTCGCGGGTTTATGGTCATAGCGCCGACGATCAAAGCTGCGAATCGCAACCACGGCGCCTATCTGGCGATAGTCATGCCAGCGGTTATTGAGGGGG